>JASIBJ010000020.1 GCA_030045215.1 Streptosporangiaceae bacterium
CGAGGGCACCTGCACCCGCGACCCGAATCTCTGGCCGATGACCGGCCAGACCGGCGCGGCCCGGCTCGCCCTGGCCACGAGGGCTCCGGTGGTTCCGCTGGCGTCGTGGGGCGCGCACGAACTCCTGCCCTACCGCAAGGGCGAGCAGGACGGCCTGGCCGGGACGCTGAAGCCCGGGCTGCACCTGCTGCCGCGCAGGAAGATGCACGTCATCGCCGGGGCGCCGGTAAACCTGTCCGCCTACCAGGGCCAGCCGCCCACGGCGGTCACGCTGCACGCCGCGACCACGGAGATCATGAGAACGATCGCCGGCCTCGTCGGCGAGTTGCGCGACGAGCAACCGCCGGCTGAGCTGTACGACCATCACAAGGCGGTGGAGCAGCGACGGAGCAGCTCAGCGTAGGCCGGCCGGCTCACCGCGGCCGCGGGCTGGACCGTCCCGGTGATGGTCTGGCATCCTTGCGCGGGTGACTGAAGGCTTCCCCGGACGCTCGCTGCGATTCGGGCTGGTCGGCACCGGCTACTGGGCGCAGACGGTCCACGGGCCGGCCCTCGCCTCGACTAAGGGCATCGAGTTCACCGCCGTCTGGGGACGGAACCCGCTGGCGGCGGGCGCGATCGCGGACATGTTCGGGGCGACCGCGCACAGCGACTTCGGCACGTTGCTGGCCGACGTGGACGCGGTCGCGTTCTGCGTGCCGCCGGACGTGCAGAGCAATCTCGCCCTCCGGGCGGCCAATGCGGGCAGGCATCTGCTGCTGGAGAAGCCGGTCTCCACCAGCGACGGAGCCGCGTCCGCGCTGGCGGAGGCGGTCGACGATGCCCAGGTCGCGTCGGTCGTGTTCTTCACCGCGCGATTCCAGCACGACGTCCGGGCCTGGCTGGCCGATGTTGCGAGCAACGCCTGGACCGGGGGATATGCCGTCTGGCTCGGGTCGGCGCTGGCGGAGTCCAGCCCGTTCGACACGCCGTGGCGGCGGGAGAAGGGCGGCCTGTGGGACCTAGGACCGCACGTGGTCTCGCTGCTGTCGGCCAGCCTTGGCCCGGTCGTCGGCGTCAGCGCCGATCGCGGACCCGAAGACGTCTCGCATCTCGTGCTGCACCATGACGGCGGGCCGACCAGCACGGTAACGGTCACGGTCAATGGCCCGCCCTCCGCCGATGGCCTCGAGCTGTCGGTGTGGGGCAAGTCGGGACGCTCGGCCTGCCCGGGAGAGAGCGGGGATCCCGTCGAGGCGCTGCGGACGGCGCTGACCGAACTGGCCGGCAACATCCGGTCGGGGCAGCTCTCCCACCCGTGCGACGTGCACTTCGGCCGGGAAGTCACGACCATCCTGGCGCAGGCCCAGCGCCAGATCGATGCGCGCCGGCCTGCGGAGTGACGTGACCGGTCCCGCGGTCGGCCACCCCGCCCGCTGCGCAGCGGGCACGAGCGTGGTCTACGCCAGCCCGGCCTGCACGGGTAGCTGAGCGGCCTCAGATGCCGACCGGGTGCCACACGGTCTTGATCTCCAGCGCTGACAGGAGCCGGCGGGTGCCCGGCGGTTCGTCCCAGCGCTCGTGATCGGCGTAGACGCGCTTGAGGTTGGAGGCGGCGGCAACCTCGAGCGCTCCTCGTTCCCCGGCCGGAGCGCCAGTGACATCGAGCGCGTTCACGTCCATGTGCGCGGCGGCGACCGGGGCGAGTTCGGAACGGCTGCCCGTGAGCATGTTCACCACCCCAGAAGGCACGTCCGAGGTGGCCAGCACCTCCGACAGCGTGATCGACGGCAGCGGGCGGTGCTCGCTGGCGACGACGACGGCGGTGTTGCCCGTGACGATTACCGGCGCGAGCACGCTGACCAGCCCGAGCAGGCTCGATTCCGGCGGCGCGAGCACGGCGACCACGCCGGCCGGCTCGGGCACGCTGAAGTTGAAGTAGGGGCCGGCCACCGGATTGGCGGCGCCGGCCACCTGCGCCACTTTGTCGCTCCAGCCCGCGTACCAGACCCAGCGGTCGATCGCCGCCGCGACCACGGCCTCGGACTGGACTCGGCGCAGGCCCTCGGCCGCCCTGACCTCGGCCGCGAACTGGGCTGCGCGGCCTTCCATCAGCTCCGCCGCCCGGTACAGCACCTGGCCGCGGTTGTAGGCGGTGGCGCCTGACCAGCCGGCGAACGCGCCCCGCGCGGCCACCACCGCGTCGCGCAGGTCCTTGCGGGAGGCCTTGGCGGCGAAGGCCAGCAGGTCGCCGCCCGCCGAGTGCACTGGGTACGACCGGCCCGACTCTGAGCGGGGGAAGGCCCCGCCGATGAACAGCTTGTAGGTCTTGCGGACTCCGAGCCGGGTCTGCGGCGGGTTCCCGGTCACGCGGTCAGGCATCGAGATATGCGGCCAGGCCATGCCTGCCGCCCTCCCGTCCATAGCCGGACTCCTGGTAGCCCCCGAACGGGCTCGCGGGGTCGAACCGGTTGTAGGTGTTGGCCCACACCACCCCGGCCCGCATGTGCTGGGCCATCCACAGGATCCGGCTGCCCTTGTCGGTCCAGATGCCGGCCGACAGCCCGTAGGGCGTGTTGTTCGCTTTGGCCACTGCCTCCTCCGGGGTGCGGAACGTGAGGACCGACAGCACCGGGCCGAAGATCTCCTCCCGCGCGATGCGATGCGACTGGCTCACGCCGGTGAACACCGTCGGCGGGAACCAGTAGCCCCGGTCGGGCAGCGGGCACGGCGGCGACCAGCGCCGCGCTCCTTCGGCGTCGCCGGCCGCGGACAGCTCGGTGATCTTGTCGAGTTGCTGACGCGAGTTGACCGCGCCAATGTCGGTGTTCTTGTCCAGCGGGTCACCCAGCCGCAGCGTGGTCAGCCTGCGCTGCAGCCGTTCGACCACGATCTCGGCGACCGATTCCTGCACCAGGAGCCGTGACCCGGCACAGCAGACGTGCCCTTGGTTGAAGAAGATGCCGTTGACGATGCCCTCGATGGCCTGCTCGACCGGGGCGTCGTCGAAGACGATGTTCGCGGCCTTGCCGCCCAGTTCGAGGGTGACCTTCTTGCTCGTGCCGGCCGCGGCCTCGGCGATCTGCTTGCCCACCTCGGTGGAGCCGGTAAAGGCGATCTTGTCCACGCCCGGATGATGAATAAGCGCGGCGCCGGTCTCGCCCGCGCCGGTCAGCACGTTGACGACACCCGCCGGGAGGCCAACCTGCTGGCATACCCCGGCGAGCAGCATCGCGGTCAGCGGGGTCGTCTCAGCCGGCTTGAGCACGCAGGTGTTCCCGGCGGCCAGCGCCGGGGCGAGCTTCCACGCGGCCATCAGCAGCGGGAAGTTCCACGGGATCACCTGGCCCGCGACGCCAAGCGGCCGCGGGTCAGGGCCGAACCCGGCATGCTCCAGCTTGTCGGCCCAGCCGGCATAGTAGAAGAAGTGCGCGGCGGCCAGCGGGATGTCGACATCCCGCGTCTCGCGGATCGGCTTCCCGTTATCCAGGCTCTCCAGCACCGCGAACTCGCGGGCGCGCTCCTGCAGTACCCGCGCAATCCGGTACAGGTACTTGGCCCGTTCGGCCCCCGGCATCGGCCCCCAGACCCGCTCATACGCCTGGCGGGCGGC
>JASIBJ010000161.1 GCA_030045215.1 Streptosporangiaceae bacterium
CACCGCCGCCGTCGTGCTGATCGAAGTCCGTCGTCATCACTCCTGGCCCGGCTCTGGACCGGGGGACAGGACAACGCGGCCCTTCCACTCGCCGCCGCGGCCCCGATGGTGGCGGCGGGCGGAGTCCGCGGTCATGGCCGCGTACACGGACGCGATCAGCGGCAGGCTCGGAGCCCGCAGGGCCGATAGCCGGTACAGGCGCAGCATGGGCACGTAGGTGATGCTCATCCCGAGCCAGCCGGCCAGCCCGGCCCCCGCCAGCCAGGCGGCGGCGCCGGTCGCTGCGGCGCCCAGGCCAAGCGCGAGCAGGACGATGCCGGCGATGGCCGCGGCCGGGGGCAGCACATACAGCCAGGCCAGGCCGATCACGGTCGCGGCGGTCAGCGCGGCCGAGTACCGCAGCTGGGTGTAGGCACTGCGCGCGATCATGTCCCAGATGTCGGCCAGCCGCTCGTAGGGGCGCACGCTCAGGACGTCCGCGCTGAGGCCGAGCCAGCAGCGGCCGCCCGCGCGCTTCAGCAGTCGGCCGAGTGCTACGTCGTCGATCCGAGCGCCCCGGATTGCCTCCAAGCCGCCCGCCGCGGCCAGCGCTTCGGCCTTGACCAGCATGCAGCCGCCCGCGGCGGCCGCGGTCCTGCTCCGGGGCCGGCTGACCCTGGCGAACGGGTAGAGCTGGGCGAAGAAGTAGACGAACGCAGGGATCAGGAGTTTCTCCCAGCGGTTGCCGGTTCGCAGCAGTGCCATCTGGGACACGATCGCGTACTGCTCGTTCGTCGCCGCCAGGGCCAGGTTCGTGAGCGTGCCGGCACGGTAGGCGATGTCCGCATCGGTGAACAGGATGTAATCCGTGCCCGGACCGGCCGCCAGCAGGCCCTCGGACATCGCCCACACCTTGCCAGCCCAGCCGGGTGGCGTCGGACGGGCGCTGACGACGACGAGTTCGGGGTCGTGACCCGCGCCGAGCGCGGCCGCGACCTTGGCCGTGTCGTCCGAGCTGTCATCGTCGACGAGTACGACGGCGAGTCTGCCTGCGTACTCCTGACCGAGCAGTGACGGGAGGCAGGCCGGCAGGATCTCGGCTTCGTTCCTCGCCGGTATCACCGCGGTGATTGCGGGCAGCGCCTGCGCTGCGCGCGAGGCCAGCGGAAGCCGGTGTGATGTGCGCCAGTATCCTCCGTGCAGGACCAGCAGGTAGGCCCAGGCCAGCGCGGCCGCCGTTGCGAGAGCGCAGATAGTGATGATGGCGACGACCGCCTCCCTGATGTGACAGCCTGACCCGTACGATAGCTGGCGATCTTCGGCCGTCGCCGGCCGCGGCGTTACCATGCAAACGTGGCCCAAACTAGCGACGCGACGCGCACCCTGCGGGCGTTCACCCGGGCCGACCTGAAGCCGACGTGCGCAATGATGACGCGCGCGTTCATCGACGACCCGGTGATGCAGTGGATTTTCCCTGATGAGGGGATGCGCCGCCGGCGGCTGCCGCTGTTCTTCGCGGCGTCGATGCGCGGGTCGAGCCTGAGGTATGAGGGCACCGAGCTCCTTGTGATCGACGGCGAGATCGCCGGGTGCGCTAACTGGATGCCGCCCGGATCGTGGCTACCCTCGGTCTGGCGCCAGCTCGTTGCGCTGCCTGGGTACGCCAAGACGCTGGGCTCCAGGCTCGGCGTGGCCAGCACGACCTACAGTGCGGTCCTGAACGTCCATCCGCGTGCCCCGCACTGGTACCTGGCCGACATTGGCACCGACCCGCCGCTCCAGGGCACGGGCATCGGAACTCAGCTCATGCACTCGCGGCTGACTAGGTGCGATGCTGAGGGCATGCCCGCGTACCTGGAGTCGAGCAAAGCCAGTAACGTCCCCTTCTACGAAAGCCACGGTTTCACCGTGACGCGCGAGCTGACGATCCCGGGCGGCGGGCCGACCCTCTGGCTGATGTGGCGCGAGCCGCGGACCAGCCGGACCGGCCGGTGAGGGTCATCGGCGGGGCGGGCGCCTTCACCCGGCCAAGCGGCGATGAGCAGTCGCACTGGGCCGAGCAGCTACGCGTCCCCGACCTGAGCGTCGGCACTTACTCGATCGTCGCGGGCGGCACGGACACGCAGACGCCCCATACCGAGGACGAGATTTACGTGGTGACGGCCGGCCGGGCCACGCTTGAGTCGGGCGGCGAGCGGACCGACGTCGGACCCGGGTCGGTTGTCTACGTGCCTGCCGGCGAAGTGCACCGGTTTACTGGCATCACGGAGAACTTGTCGTTGCTTGTCGTGTTCGCCCCGGCCGAGGAGAGCCGCGCGCTGGAGACCTGACGGCCCGCGCGAGCTAGTGTGGGAGGGGATGCGGCGAGCTAGTGTGGGAGGGGATGCGGCGCTCGCATCGGCACTGGACCGGCGATGGCGATAGGTCTCGGGATCCTGCTCATGGCGGTGGGCGGCATAGCCGCGCTCGCCGGGCTCACGGCTGCGCGCAGGGCGGAGCGCCTGCGCAGCTACGGCCAGACCGCCTGGGCGATGGTGATCTCGGCTCCGGCCGACGACTCCGATGACCGCGGCGGCGGACGTGCTCGCCGCGTGCTGCTCCAGTACCGACTGCCGGACGGCGCCGTGATGGAACGTCCGGCCAGTCGGCTGGCCCCGGGCGGCACGGTGCTGGTCTGGTACGACCCGGCCGATCCCGGCGACATCCTGGTGCCAGGGCGGGACGGGCGGCTCAACGCGGTGTTCCTGGCCGTCGGGATCTTGTTCATCCTCGGCGGGGCGGTCATCGGCGGGTTCGGGCACTAAGCAGCCGCACGTCAGTTGCGGTCGGCAATGACGTGCACATCGATGCCCGCGGGGCCGGCCGCCTTGATGACCCGCGCGACGTTCGAGCCGCCCCCGGCGAGCTGCCGCCACCGGCTCCGCCGTGACGAGCCGAGCACGATCTGCGTGATCTGGTGCTTACGGGCGAACGCCGTGATCGCGGCCGGCGGGTCGTTGTCGCGAGCCTCGTGCCAGCTGGCGCCGACGTCCTCGGTCAGTTCGCGGAGCTTGTCGACCTCCGGCCGTTCCCGGCTGCCGCTGTCGTCCTCCGGAGCGACGTGCAGTACCTCGAGGCTGGCCCGCAGGCGGGCCGCGATGCGGGCGGCCCGGCGGATCAGCGCCTCGCTGCCGGGCCCGGGAGTGACGGCGGCCATGATCCGCTCGGTGGTCTCCCAGACGACCGGCGGCTTCTGCTCGTCCAGCCGCTTGAGGAGCTCCTCATCGGTCTCGTCGGCAAGGAACCGGAGCGCGAGCTCGCGCAGGGCGGTGAGGTTCTGGGCGCGGAAGAAGTGCGTCAGCGCTTGCTCAACTTTTTCCTGGGGATAGATGTTCCCGTGGATCATGCGTCGGCGCAGCGCCTCGGGAGAGGAATCGACCAACTCGATCTGGTCAGCCTTGCGTACGACCCAGTCGGGGACGCGCTCGCGCACCTGCGTGCCGGTAATCAGCTCGACCTCGTCCGCGAGGCTCTGGAGGTGCTGGATGTTGACGGTCGAGATGACGTTGATCCCGGCATCCAGGAGCTCGAGGGCGTCCTGCCAGCGCTTCTGGTTCCGGCCCGAGCCCGGCACGTTCGTGTGGGCAAGCTCGTCCACCAGGGCGACCTGAGGCCGGCGGGCAAGCACCGCCTCCAGGTCCATCTCCGGCAGCGTGCTGCCGCGGTAGTCGACCATCTTGCGCGGAATGACCTCCAGCCCGGTGACGAGGTCCTCGGTGAGCTTCCGCCCGTGCGGCTCGACAAAGGCGATCGCGACGTCCGTGCCGCGGCTGAGACGCCGATGCGCCTCGCTCAGCATGGCGTAGGTCTTGCCAACGCCCGCCGCGGCGCCCAGGTAGACGCGGAAGTGCCCGGCCGCCTCGACCATCCCGGCGGTCTCTTCGCTGGTGATCTGCTCAGCCCTTTCTCGCGATGGTCTGACCATCATCGCGTGCTCGTGAGGCAGCGCCCTGCATGGGTGTCGTTAATGATCAGCCCGAGGCCGCACAGAACCTGTTAGTGATCGACTGCCTGACCGTCGGGGAATCCACAATCCTCGATGGCTGACGCGCCTCACCTGGCCCCTTTTGGAGTGCACATGACCGTTGTCGAAGCGATACTCCTCGCCTTGGCCGTCGCGGTGTTCGTCTACCTCGGGATCGCGATGTTCAAGCCGGAGTGGTTCTAGCCATGACCGACGTCTGGATGGTTTTCACGATCCTGGCGTTCTTCGGAGCCGCGGCCCTGCTGGTACGGGCCCTGGGCCGGGTAGTCGCCGACAGCGCGAGCGAGCTTGACGACGAAAGCGACGCCGAGGCCGGCGATCCGGCCGCTGGCGGGCCCGACTCGATGCTCGAGGCGGGGCGCCGACCGTGAACGAGCCAGATACCGGGGCCGGCGGGGGCGCGGTGACGCTGCGGCCCGAGATCCGGCCACCGAAAGTCCGGCGACGCCCGGGCATGGCGATGCTCGACCCCTCGATCATGCGCCGCGCCGTCCCCGAGGCGTTCGTGAAGCTCGATCCGCGGCACATGGTCAGGGTCCCGGTCATGTTCGTCGTCGAGATCGGGAGCGTCGTCACCACTATCGAGTTCATTGCCAGTCCGAACCTGTTCGTCGGCCTGATCGCGCTGTGGCTGTGGGCGACCGTGCTGTTCGCCAACTTCGCCGAGGCGGTCGCCGAAGGGCGGGGCAAGGCGCAGGCCGATACGCTCCGCCGCAGCCGGCGGGAGACCCCGGCGTTCGTGCTGCAGCCCGATGGCACCACCCGCGAGGTCCCGTCGACGAGCCTGCACGCTGGTGACCTGTGCGTCGTCACCGCCGGTCAGCTGATCCCTGGTGACGGTGACGTCATCGAGGGCATGGCCGTAATCGACGAGTCGGCCGTCACCGGCGAGTCGGCTCCGGTGATACGCGAGTCCGGCGGCGACCGGTCGGCCGTCACCGGGGGCACAGTCGTGCTGTCCGACCGCATCGTCGTGCGGATCACCTCTAATCCTGGCGAGACGTTCCTGGACCGCATGATCGCCCTGGTCGAGGGGGCGAGCAGGCAGAAAACGCCGAACGAGATCGCACTCGACATTCTCATCGCCGGGCTGACGCTGATCTTGCTGGTCGCCGTCGTGACACTGCAGCCGATGGCGATCTACTCCAAGGCGATCCAGGCCACTGCCGTGCTCGTCGCGCTGTTCGTCTGCCTCGCTCCCACCACCATCGGCGGCCTGTTGTCGGCGATCGGGATCGCCGGGATGGACCGGATGGTGCAGCGCAACGTGCTGGCCATGTCCGGGCGGGCTGTCGAGGCCGCCGGGGACTGCTCGACTCTGCTGCTGGACAAGACCGGCACGATCACCTACGGGAACCGGATGGCCGCCGCGTTCATCCCGGTCGGCGGGACGCGCGAGTCCGAACTGGCAGACGCCGTCCTGCTGTCGAGCCTGGCGGACGAGACGCCGGAGGGGCGGTCGATCGTCGAACTCGCGCAGTCGCGGTACTCCCTGCCCGAGCCGGACGTGTCCGGTGGCGAGATGGTGCCGTTCTCGGCCCAGACGCGGATGAGCGGCATCGACCTCGACGGCCGGTCGATCCGCAAGGGCGCCGCCGATTCGGTGCGCACGTGGGTCCAGAAGCAGGGCGGAGCGGTGCCGCCCGACCTCACGCCGATCGTGGAGCGGATCGCGAACGAGGGCGGGACCCCGCTCGTGGTGGCTGACGGTCCGCGGGTACTGGGTGTCATTCACCTGAAGGACACGGTCAAGCAAGGCATGATCGAGCGCTTCAAGGAACTGCGCGCGATGGGCATCAGGACCGTGATGATCACGGGCGACAACCCGCTCACCGCGGCGGCCATCGCCAGGGAAGCGGGTGTCGACGACTTCCTGGCCGAGGCCACGCCCGAGCAGAAGGTGGCGCTGATCCGGCGGGAGCAGCGCGGCGGTCACATGGTCGCGATGACCGGCGATGGCACCAACGACGCTCCTGCGCTCGCGCAGGCCGACGTCGGCCTGGCCATGAACACGGGCACGCAGGCGGCCAAGGAGGCCGCCAACATGGTCGACCTCGACTCCAACCCGACCAAGCTGATCGAGGTGGTCGAGGTGGCCAAGCAACTGCTGATCACCCGCGGCTCGCTCACCACCTTCTCGATCGCGAACGACGTGGCCAAGTACTTCGCGATCATCCCGGCGATGTTCGTGGTCGTGTATCCCAAGCTCGGGGTGCTCAACGTGATGCGGCTGCACAATCCGCACACGGCGATCCTCGCGGCGGTGATCTACAACGCGCTGATCATCCCGGCGCTGATCCCGCTGGCGCTGCG
>JASIBJ010000162.1 GCA_030045215.1 Streptosporangiaceae bacterium
CCGCCGCTGCGGCCGCCGTTGCCGGGAACCCGGGCGCGGCGTCGCGGGATGTCTTGGTGACCGGCGTGGCCGCGGCCAGCGGGGCCTTGGCGGCGGCTGGCCCTGGCACCAGCGCGGCCGGATCCAGGCCGGCACACGATGCGGCGAGCTCGGTTGCCGACGGCCGCTTGGCCGGGTCCCTGGCCAGTGCCGATAGCACCAGCGGGATGAGCGGAGCCGGCATGTTCTCAAGATCCGGCTGGCCATGCACGATCCGGTAGAAGATCGCCTCGAACGTGCCGCTTCCGAACGGCGGCCGCCCGGTGGCGGCGTAAGCCATCGTGGCGCCCCAGGAGTGGATGTCGGCCGCCGGACCGCTCGGCCTGCCCTCGATGACCTCTGGGGCAAGGTAGCCGGGCGTCCCCATGAACATGCCGGTCATGGTCAGGCGGGTCGAATCCGCCGCCTGCGCGATGCCGAAGTCGATCATGACCGGCTCACCGTCGAGCAGCATGACGTTGCCGGGCTTCAGGTCCCTGTGGACGACGCCGGCCCCGTGCACGGCTTCGAGGGCGGCCGCCAGGCCCTTGGCCAAGCGGGCCAGATCCGGACCCGTCAGCGGCCCGTTCGCGGCCACGACGTCCTCGAGCGTCTTGCCGGACACGTAGCGCGTGACGATGTACGGCGGATTGCCGGTTACGTCGGCGTCCACAACCTCGGCCACGTGGGGGCTGCTCACCCGGCGCATCGTCGCTACCTCGCGGGCCAGGCGCCGCCGGGCAGTCTCCTCGGCCGCGCCCGGATGCCTGAGCACCTTGATGGCGACAAGCCGCTCGGCCGGATCGGTGGCAAGGTAGACCACGCCCATCCCGCCTTCGCCGAGTTGCTCGCGCAGTCGGTATGGGCCCAGCCGCTCAACCCCCGCGTGGGCGCTCATGCTCATAAAGCCTACGGCGCCCTGCCGAGGGGAGCAGCAAGACGTAAGCCCGGCGTTAACCTCCGGCGACGAGCTTGCGCAGCGCCTCGGCGGTGATCGCGTTCTGCTCGGCGTGATCTACCAGCGCTTTCGCCAGCTCCGCGGCCCACTTGTCGATCGGGACCTGCTGGCGCGACAGGACAATGCCGCGCACCTCCTTGCAGATCTCGGCCACAGGAGCCCCGCGCTGGACCGTCAGCGTCATCACCTGATCACCGAGCCTCACAGTGATCTTGCTCACGCCGGTTTGCTTGCCCTTCATCCGGTCAGAGACCGATCTCTTCTCCCGGTCGATGGAGACGCACCCCGGCGGCAGCGAGTCCCCCAGCGAGTCGGTGAGAACTCTCGCATAAATGGCTATATCACTGCTGTCCGCGCGCAGCGCGGCAGCCACCATGTCGAGAGAGGGGCTTTCGGCTGGCTCCGTCATCTCTGCCGCATCCTTATCTACAGGGCACGCACCCAGGCAAATGTCCCGGCGCATTCCACAATGATCACCCGTTCGCCCCCGCTCTGGGTACCCGGTCCTGGCGCTCCTGGAGGGGAACGAGGTCAGCTCCCAGTGAACGTGGCCTTCCCTGGCCCATTCTCCAGGAAGCTGTTCAAACCGGCCCTGGCATCGTCGGTCGCGAACAGGCCCGCGAAGTTGAGCCGCTCGATCTCAAGCCCGGTATCCAGATCGGCCTCGAGCCCCCGGTCAATGGCCTCCTTGGCGGCTCGCAGCGCGATCGCCGGGCCGCCGGAGTAACTGGCCGCCATCTCGCAGGCGGCCTGGTACACCTCGTCGTCTGCGACCACCTTGTCGGCCAGCCCGATCGCGAGCGCCTCGGCCGAGTCCACAAAGCGGCCCGAGTAGATCAGGTCCTTTGCCCGCGCGGGGCCGATCAGCCGAGGCAGGCGCTGGGTGCCGCCGGCGCCGGGGATGATTCCGAGCAAGATCTCCGGCTGGCCGAGTTTCGCTGCCTGGCCGACGACCCGGAAGTCCGCGCAGAGGGCAAGTTCGAGGCCGCCACCAAGCGCATATCCGGTGACCGCGGCGACCACGGGCTTCCCGATCCTGGCCACGGCGCTGAAAGTATCCTGCAACCGGCGCGATCCGGTCGCCGCCATCTGGGCATACCCGAGGTCCGCCATCTCCTTGACGTCGGCCCCGGCTGCGAACACCTTCGGACCTCCGTAGAGCACTACGGCGCGCACTGCCGGATCTCCCGATACCTGCCGGGCGGCCGCGGCCAGTTCGTCCTGGACGGCGGCGCTGAGCGCATTCATCGGGGGCCTGTCCAGCCTGATCGTCGCCACGGCCCCGTCGATTTCCACACCCACCAGGTCGCCCATTGCAGCACCTCCAATGCCGAGCCACGATCCTACGCAGCCCGGCTGGAGGGAGGGCGCCGGCCGGTGGCCGGTCCCTGGAGGCCGGGGGCTTAACGGCGGCACACGCGCCCGCGCACCCGGCGGTCGGCGCTAGCTGGCGCGGCGGCCGATTCTCGCCAAGTAGGTCTGCACGCTGTTGCGGCCGACGTGCCAGGAATGCTGGCAGGTCAAGGACGTGCACGGGCTGGTCGCGGGCGGCTTCCCGTCCGACCAGCCCGTACACATCTCCAGCAGGCAATCCGGAGGCAGCGTGTAGTCGATCTCGACGGCCCGGCCCCCGGCGGGCCGATCGGCCAAGACCAGATCCGCTGCCTGCACGAGAGCCCTGGCCGCGGGCAGCAGGCGCGCGGCCAGGCTTGCCTTCGAAACCCTGCTCAGAGACCGGCCAGCACTCGTTGCATCTGAACGCAGGAACGCCGCGAGTGCCTCGAGGCACGCCTGGTCCTCTGTCGTACGTGAGTGCTGGCCACGACGCCTCCGACCGCGGGCCTGCTGGGTCCCCTCCAGCGAGAGCATCACTCCCATTTGCTGTCCCCTCCTCGCTGCCAGCAAATGGCTGCGATGACTCCGGCTGTCAGCCTACTGCGAAGGATTGCGAAGGGTCAAGAAGTTCGCGCGAAGTTTTTACTTTTGGGCATTACCTATCAAAGCGGTCGTAGCCTGGCGGCTATTCTCGACTCGCCGACCGTCGTGTGTCTGGACAGTCTGCGAAGTTCATGCGAAGGTTGCTCCATGACTGAACGCCCGGAACCGCCCCCTTGGGGCGCGCTGATTACGGCCGCCCTGGCCAGCGAAGGCATCTCGGCGCGCGAAGCCGCACGCCGGGCGGGCCTGAGCGAAGGCAGGTGGCGGCAGATCACAGCCGGCTATCAGGTCGTGAGCCCAGGCGTCTACGCGCACGTGCGCGGGCCGGCCGGCACGCTCGCGAGGATGGCGGCTGTCGTCGGCATCACCCCGGCTCAGCTACGGTCCGCCGAGCGCGATGATGCCGCCAGGGTGCTCGAAGGCAGGCTTGACCGCAGGCCCGCGAGCGACGAGATGCTCGAGCGGATCAAGGCCATGGACACCGACCAGGCGCGGGAACTCCTCGCGACGATCGCGGTTCGACTCGGCATCAGCCTGCCCGCTGGTGCGAGTGAGGACGACGAGAACGAGCGCAGGTACGGGACGTAGCCGCATGCGGCCTGCCTGACGTGAAGCGGATTCGGCAGCTCACCTGCGAGCCTGGCGCCTTGGCGGCGACGATCGGCCAGCCCGCCATGCAGGGCAGCCCTAGCCGCGGCCGGCAGTACACCGCGTTGGAGCCCGCTCAGAGCGCCGGGCTGAAACCCGTCCCTCGGCACCCGGCCACGCGGTAAGAAATTCGAGTATGAGTCCGGCCGTGCGTTCGGTCCACGTCTCGCCGGGGCTGACCCGGGAGAACTCCGGGCCGGCACAATGCCTTCCTGCGGGTTGTGCAGGTGGGCCGGCGTCTCGGCGCGGAAGTCCGGCCGCGGGCTGAAGTCCGCGTCGAAATACCACGAGGAAACGCCCGCAGTTCCGGCGGCAGGCGCAATTGAGGTTCCTCACCCTCGGGTCCTGCCGGGTGTGCGGGCTCCCCCACGCCAGTCCGAACTGCGATCGGCGAGGTTAACGGCAGGCTAACAGCTGTGGCGGCCAGGAACAGCAGAAAACGCTGGCCGCGGGACGCCTTCTCTTGATCACGGGGTGGATCAGGTAGTACCTGACCAATGCGCGGAAGATGCCTGCTGCACGGGGCGATGACGGGGCGTGATTGGCGAAAATTTCTCACCCAGAAGAGGTAAGCCCGCAAGTCGCAAGCTGCGCCGTCCGGATGGCGTTAATGCGCTGCTACCCAGCCGAAAGGGAAACGAACCAATCGATCTGACTATCCGCATACATGCCGTCAACGAATTCCACCAGAATCACGGTGAAATATCCGCGCCTAATTGCCACGCCATGCTGGCCATGACCGCTCCGCGGATAGGTATCGACAGGCCGCGCGTAGCTGATAGATAAAATCCGTCCACTGGCAAACTCGCGACCTGGCGGCTCAGATGAGAGTGCCACCGGTCGCCGCCGTTGTCGGACAGGGTCGGTTGCCGTGAACGCGGTCGCTGTGTTGATCACAGACACCGCGGCGGACAGGACGGCGGCGACAGAGCCGGCTCCAGCGCAGCCGAACGTGGCCCGGCAGCCGACGTATATGAGCAGTGATGTCCCGGCCAGGACGCGCGCCTGGTCGGCCGGGCCAGTAGTACCTCTGCCGCGAGCACGCCGACGAGCGACGCGCGAACTGGGCCAGGAAACCGGGGTTACGACGGCCGGGACGCCGAGCGCTATCAGCAGGGCTTCGGCGCGCAGCCACGTTCCGCTGAGCATGTTCAGGCACGGCCCAGAGTAGAACCCTGTCTGTCGTTCGAGCGCGGTGCGCAAAGACCGCGCGCAGGTGACCCCGTCAGCCACTAGCGCGAGCGCCAGCGGTACGTCAGCGTGCCCGTGAGGATGGCGTCTGCCCGGACGGCGGCAGCCGCCCGGGGGCGCCACGCGCGAGCACCGCGACACTGATCATGACCGGGTCGGGACAGTCCCGAAGCGTACGTGGTCGCATTGGCCGCAGCCGGCATGGCTGCGGTCACAGTGGCGAGCGCGGCGGGCCGGCCGCCTTCCCGAGCGGCCAACAGGACCGCAAGCCAGGTCGCGCAAGGCGAGCTTGGCCTAGGGCCAGCGCCATCGCGTCATAGGTCGCGAGTGCGCCGTGGAACTGGAATGCCGCCCATCCTGGCCAGCAGCGCTGTGGCAAAGCAGGCCGCGCGGCGGTCGAACGGGGCCTCTGATCCGCGTAGTTCCGCGGTTGCCGGGCGAGCACCTTCGCCAGCGACAGCAGCCGGGCCGCCGCCAGCCGCCTGATGCTCACCGCGATGGCGCTGAGCAGCGAATATACAGCGAGCGAGCCGGAGAAATGTTCGCGAAGTCCGGCACCGGCCACCGTGGATCAGGTACGCCAGTTCCGGTCCGCCCGGCCGCAGACGTCCCGTGCGAGGACGCAGTGTTGCTCCGCATAAGGCGTACCGTCAGCAGCGACTGCACGGCCAGCAGTGCGATCATGGGCGACCGGGGGCCAGCGGCCAGCCCGGTCCGTGCGGCCGAAGCAATGACGTCCTGCCGACGGCGGCGGATACGCCACGCGGGCCGTCGACGGCCGCCGGCTGCTGCCGGGCCGGGACGACGTCGAGCGGTTCGGGCCCGGCCAGCGACGTCAGCCGCGCGAGAGCATGCCGCCCGGGGGTCGGCGCGAGCGCTTCCATGCTGGGAGCGCCCTCCGGTTCAGTCAGGTCAAGCTGAGAGATAGAGACGGCCGATCCCGGACCTGGCGACAGCGCCGTGCACGAGCCGACCGGTGCGCGACGGGCGCCGGCGGTCACGTCACCAGCCATCAGGCTGTGCGGGCCGACGCCGCTCACCACCCCCGCAATGAGCGACCCTGCCGCACGGGCAGGGTCGACATGCAATGGAGGCCGGGCGGGGGGAGCGAGCTGTACCTGCCCCATGGCCACCCCTGGGGCAGGCGCCGGTTTGGTCACTCGCCGGCTGCGCGTGGCAGCGAAACGCCCTGCCAGCCGTTCAGGAAGCCGCGAACTTCGCTCTCGCTGTACCGGCGGTGCCCGCCGGGCGTGCGGATCGATGACAGCTTTCCTCCGCGCGCCCACCGGGTGACGGTCTTCGGGTCAACCCGAAGCATCGCGGCGACCTCGGCCGGGGTGAGCAGGCGGTTGTCCGGCTTGATCTGAGTTCTCACGAGGAGGGTCCTCTCACACTCGCAGGTAATGGCGTTGTAACAGAACGTGACGATCGTGGACCGTTACTAACCGACAGCGTTCTATCACAGGATGTCACATCGACCATGGTTTTGCTGGCGTTCCCGTCCGCACAGGGAGAATTTCTATTAGCTGCGCCATCGGGACGTGGCTACCAAGACGTTAATCGCAGGTCAGAGCTTTACCGGGCGGTTCAGGCCGCAATCGTTTTATGTCGTACTTACTGAGCGGTAATGGTAACTGACGGCTCAATCAGTCAAGCGCACGCCCCCGGCGGCGCGCAAATTTCGCCCTTTCGGCGAACCGGCCAACGGCGAGCTGCGCATACCAGGAACGCCTCAGTAGCGGCACAGCCGCGAGCCCTGACTACCGAAGGTCACCATTGACCATTCCGGCCGGGGCCTCCGGAACGGTGACGAGGCCCAGCTCGGAGGGACCGGCGAGCAGCTTGTGGCTCGGCAGCACCCGAACCGTGTACCCGAAGGGCCCTGGCTGCCCAAGTTCGGCGGCACCCGAGTACCGGACCACGCCATCGCTGCTCACCGCGCCGTCTTGATGCAAAGCCGACCAGGCCGGATCGATGATCTCGTCGGCCTCTCCGGCCCGCCCGTAGACGATCTCGACGCAGACGTCGTCGGGCGACAGCGTGCCGAGGGCGATGCTAGCCCGCACGATCAGCCGACCGCCGGGGCTCAGATCGCCGTCGTCGGCCTCCACGTGCTCGATCCTGACGCCCGGCCACGCACCGGTCACGCGCCGCTTCCACGTCGCCAGCTCGCGCGCCCCAGCGTAGGCTCCGTCGCCGCCCGCGCTCGACGGCCCGGCCAGCATCCTGGACACCCGCGCGGCAGGTGCGTACATCTCCGTGACGTACTGCCGCACCATCCTTGTCGCCAGAACCTTCGGCCCGAGCGTGCGCAGAGTGTGCGCGACCATCTCCAGCCACCGATCCGGCCGCCCGTCCGAGCCGGTCTGGTAAAACATCGGTGCGACCGACTTGCCCAGCAGGTCGTAGAGCGCAGCCGCCTCAAGCTCGTCCCGACGGGCCCGGTCGGTGACGGTGTCCGCCGACGGGATCGCCCAGCCGTTACGGCCGTCGTACCACTCGTCCCACCAGCCATCCAGCACCGACAGGTTCAGCCCGCCGTTGAGCGCGGCCTTCATGCCCGAGGTGCCGGAGGCCTCCTGCGGACGGAGCGGGTTATTCAGCCAAACGTCGCACCCCTGCACGAGGGTTCGCGCCAACGCCATGTCGTAGTCCGGCAGGAAGACAATCCGGTGCCGGACCTCCGGGCCGTCGGAAAAGCGGACGAGATCGGAGATCAGCTGCTTGCCGCTGTCGTCGGCCGGATGCGCCTTGCCCGCGACGACAATCTGAATTGGCCGGTCTGGGTCCAGCAGCAGCGCGGTCAGCCTGGCCCGGTCGTGCAGCATCATCGTGAGGCGCTTGTAGGAGGGCACCCGTCGGGCGAAGCCTATGGTGAGGACATCCTCGTCGAGCACGCCGTCGGTCCAGATAAGCTCGGCATCGGACGCCCCGCGCTGCCGGCACGAGGACCGCAGCCTGCGGCGCGCCTGCTCGATCAGCCGTTTCCTCAACGCCCGCCTGACTTCCCACAGCCGGCGCGGGTCAGCGGCCACACGCACCCAGAAGTCCGGGTCGTCGGTCGGATCGGCGAGGACGCGGGGCTGGCCGCCACCGGCTGCGGCGCCCGCGCCGGCCCGGGAGGGCGGCTCTTCCGCCAGCGCGATGATCTCCGGCGCGACCCAGGTCGGCGCGTGCACACCATTGGTCACCGAGGTGATCGGAATCTCGGCCTCGTCGAAGCCGGGCCACAGCCCGCTGAAGATGACCCTGCTCACGTGCCCGTGCAGCTTGCTGACCCCGTTCACGCGCTGGCCAAGCCGCATGCCCATGACGGCCATGTTGAACACGCCTGGATTGCCGCCAGGGTAGGTCTCGGCGCCGAGCGCGAGGACGCGGTCGGCGGGCAGGCCGGTCTCCGCTCCGTTGGTGACATCGCTGGCCACCAGGTCAAGCGGGAACCGGTCGATGCCGGCCGCTTCCGGGGTGTGGGTCGTGAACACGGTCCCGGCCCGGCACATCTCCAGTGCCTCGTCAAAATCCAGGCCCTGCCGCACGTACTCTCTGATGCGCTCCAACCCGAGGAAGCCCGCATGGCCCTCGTTGGTATGGAATACCTCGGGCGATGGGTGCCCGGTCCGGGCACAGTACGCGCGTAGCGCGCGGACACCACCGACGCCGAGCAGCAGTTCCTGCCGCAGCCGGTGGTCGGTGCCGCCGCCATAGAGCCGGTCGGTGACCTCGCGCAGGCTCGGGTCGTTGTCCTCCACGTAGGAGTCGAGCAGGAGCAGCGGTACCCGTCCGACCTCGGCCACCCAGATCTGGGCACTCAGCGTCAGGTCACCGCCCAGGCCCACGTGCACCCTGACCGCGGATCCGTCGCCGTCGCGCAGCAAGGTCAGCGGCAGCCCGTTCGGGTCGAAGGCGGGGTACCGCTCGGCCTGCCAGCCCTCGAGCGAGAGCGACTGGGTGAAGTACCCGTGCCGGTACAGCAAGCCGACGCCGATCAGCGGTACGCCGAGGTCGCTGGCGGCCTTGAGGTGGTCCCCGGCGAGGATGCCCAGCCCGCCGGAGTACTGCGGCAGGGCCTCGGTGATGCCGTACTCGGGCGAGAAGTAGGCGATGGCCGTCGGCAGGCCCGCGGCCGGATCGGCCGCCGCCTGGTACCAGCGCGGCTGCGTCAGGTAATCCCCTAGCTCCTCGGCGGCGTCGCCGAGGCGGCGCAGGTACTGCTCATCCGCAGCCAGCGCGATCAGCCGCCCCTGGTCCACCTTTCCCAGCAGGGCCACAGGATCGGACTCAGCCAGTTCCCGGCTGCCGGGATCAATAGCGTCGAAGAGAGCCCTGGTCTGCGCATGCCAGGACCAGCGCAGGTTCAGCATCAGCGAGCTTAGGGGCTCGAGTGGCTCGGGCAGCACGGGGTGGATGGTGAACCGGC
>JASIBJ010000163.1 GCA_030045215.1 Streptosporangiaceae bacterium
TGGGGATCGGTCAGCCGCGGGTACCTGGCCTTGATGAGCGCGGCGACGCCCGCCGTCAAGGCGCAGGCGGGGCTGGTGCCGCTGACGAGCCAGTACTGCCCATCCCGGCCCTGCGCCGGCACCTCGAAGCCAGGCGCCGCCACCTGCACGGACAGATTGTGGCTGGAGAAGCCGGCCGGCTGGCCCTGCTGGTCGACGGCGCCGACGGCGAGGACACCCGGATAGTCGGCCGGGAAGGAGTAGGGCGAATGCCCGCGGGCACTGATGCCCGCCTGCTCACCGGAGTTCCCGGCCGCGGCGACCACGACGACGTCGTGCTCGTAGGCATCCTGGAGCGCCTGGCGAACGATGCCGCTCTGCAGGCTGTAGCCGAGCGACATGCTGATCACCGTCGCGCCATGGGCGACCGCGTACGTAATGGCAGTCGCGAGTTCCTGCTGGCCGCGGCTGATCGACTCGTGCTCGTAACGAGCGAAGTTCGGGTCCTCCGAGTCGGTGATAACCCGGATCGACAAGATCCGGGACTGCGGCGCGATCCCGATGATGCCGCTGGAGTCACCGGGGCCGTGGCCGTGGCCGGCTATCAGCGAGGCCATCCAGGTGCCGTGCACCCCCCAGTCCGGGCTGCTCGGCGGCGTGTCCACGCCCGTCAGGTTCGGGCCCTGGCGTACCGAGCCGACGAGGTCGGACACGTTCCCGTCAACGCCGCTATCGATAACCGCGACGAGCGCTCCGCGGCCCTGCGTGATCTGCCAGGCCGGCTGCACGTTCAGTGCGTCAAGCACCCACATCTCGGTGTTACGGACGGTGTCGGCGCTGGCCGGGCCCGCCGGCCACATCATCCCCGAGCAGGCCAGGATAGCCGTCGCGAGGAACCAGGCCAGCCGCCTGCTCCGGCGGCGCCGCGCGGGCTTCAGCATCCCGGCGACCCCGGACACCTGGGGATGGACGGCTGCGTCCCCAGCACGGCGCGAGCGGCATCGGCCAGCCCTTTGACCAGGCTGGTCATCTCCTGGTCGTAGTAGTAGTCCGAGGCCAGCCGCACCTGCCGCCTGCCGTCGGTAAAGCCTGCCGTCGACAGGATGACGTAAGGGCCGGCCGGCATGACATCGAAGACCTGGCGCTGACCGTCGGCGAATCTGCTCGCCACGGTTCCGGCGACCGCCAGGGCGCGCACCGCGAGCGCGAGGTCCTGGCCGTGCGCGGCCAGGGCATGCGCGGCGGCGCTGGCCGCCTGGCTGTCCGGCAGCACGGCGACGCCGAGGGTGGCGACCATGCTGCCGGATGAGTCGAGGTACGTGGCTCGCAGCAGCGCCGAGCAGTGGTCGGCGGCCAGCACGGTCGCCGCCCCCGCAGAGACCCCGGATGCGCAGTCCGTGGCTGACGAGATCTCCACCCGGTGTGCGGCGAGCACGAGGCCCTGGTTCTCGTTGACGGCCTGGGCCGGGACCTGGTAAGCGATGGCGGCCGGGAAGATCTGGCCGGCTGACAGCGCGCGCCACCGCGTGGTCATGTCCCAGGCCATGATCTGCCGCTCCTGGGCCGCCGTGAACTGGCGGGGCAGCACCTGGTGCGCGACTCCGACGGCCGCGGCAGCCAGGCCGCACAGGCCGAGGCCGAGCAGCAGGACCATCGCCGTCCAGCGGATCCCGCGGCGCAGCCGGCCTGGCCGGTACGGGACTCCCGCTTCCTGCTCTGCGGTCATGCCGGCCTGCGGGCCAGGCAGCCCGGCGCCCGGAAAAGGCCAGGACGGCGGCTCAGCGCCTGCGCTGTCGCTCGGTCCTGACTGCCACGTCACACCGGAAGCCTACGGCCTGACCGGAGCGTCCGGATCGAGACGGCAAGGCAGGCCTGCCCGGTTAGGTCAGTAGGTCGGCAGGCTCGGGTCGATCTGGCTGACCCAGGCAAGCACGCCACCGCCGACGTGGACGGCGTCGGAGAAGCCGGCATTCTTCACCACGGCCAGGCACTCTGAGCTGCGGGCGCCGCTCTTGCAGTGCAGCACGATCCGCTTGTCCTGTGGCAGCCGCTCCAGGGCGGCCCCGCTCAGGATCTGGTCCTTGGGGATCAGGACCGAGCCAGGAATCGACACGATCTCGTACTCGTTCGGCTCGCGGACGTCGATCAGGAAGATGTCCTCGTCCCGGTCCAGCATGGCCTTCAGCTCGGTGGCGGTGATCGTGGAGCCCGACGCGGCATTCTGAGCGTCTTCCGATAGCACGCCGCAGAATGCGTCGTAGTCAATTAGCTCGGTGATCGTCGGGTTCTTCCCGCAGATGGCGCACTCAGGGTCCTTGCGAACCTTCACCGACCGATAGCTCATCTCGAGCGCGTCGTAGATCATCAGCCGGCCAGACAGGCTTTCTCCGACGCCGGTGATGAGCTTGATCGCCTCGTTGACCTGGATCGAGCCAATGGACGCGCACAGCACGCCGAGCACGCCGCCCTCGGCGCAGGACGGCACCATGCCCGGCGGCGGCGGGTCCGGGTACAAGCAGCGGTAGCACGGCCCGTGCTCGGCCCAGAAGACGCTGGCCTGGCCGTCGAATCGGAATATCGAGCCCCAGACGTAGGGCTTGCCGAGCAGGACGCAGGCATCGTTCACCATATAGCGGGTGGCGAAATTGTCGGTGCCATCTACTATCAGGTCGAATTGGGAGAATATCTCCATTACGTTATCGACATCGAGCTGCTCTTCAAACAGCACGACATTCACGTACGGGTTGATCTCGGCGATGCTGTCCCTGGCCGACTCCGCCTTCGGACGGCCGATGTCCGACTGGCCGTGGATCACCTGGCGCTGCAGGTTGGACTCGTCCACGACGTCGAAGTCGATGACGCCCAGCGTGCCCACTCCGGCCGCGGCCAGGTACAGCAGCGCGGGCGAGCCAAGGCCGCCTGCGCCGACGCATAGCACCTTGGCGTTCTTGAGGCGCTTCTGCCCGGTCATGCCGATCTCCGGGATGATGAGGTGGCGCGAATAGCGCTTGACCTCGTCGACGGTCAGCTCGGCAGCAGGCTCGACGAGTGGTGGCAATGACACTGCGGTCTCCAGATCCAGGGTCTCCGGGGGGAGTCAGGCACGACTTCGACAAACAAGAACCAGCTTGGCACCTGCAGCATTCCGGCCGCCGGAAATGTCACCAGGGCCGAGTAAAACTCCAGACATGCAGGAGAATCTGCCCCCCGAATTACCCTTGCCCACGCGCGAGCCGCCGGCGCGCCCGGCTGTGGTGCCGGTCTCGCCGGCGCCTCGGCGGGCACCGGGCAGGGACGCTCCGCAGCCCTATCGGGTGGCGGTGCGCCGCGTAGCGATACCGGACGCCGCCCCGCCGTACGACGATGAACGCCAGCCCGGTAAGGCCACGGCCGGCCCGAGCCCTCGGCAGGCGGCCGAGGCGGGACTCGCGCCGGCAGCCGGACCAGGCGAGCGCGCCTCTCCTGCACCGCAGGCGTGGCCGAGCCAGTTCGCTCAGGTCCTGGCCGAGACGCTGGCCGGGTCCAGGCCCGCGACACAGCTCAGGCCGTGGACCACCGAGCAGACCCGGCAACGGATCAGGCAGCTTGGCCCGATCCTGGCCACCGGCCAACGGCCCAGGGTCCGCCGGATCATGACATCCGCTCCGAGCCCAGACGTGCTGGAGCTGACGGCGGTCGTCGGATTCGGGGCACGGGTCCGCGTGCTCGCCCTCCGGCTGGAACGAGGCGAGGACGCGTGCCAGCACTGGCGATGTACGGCCATCGAGTCGGCGTGAGAGCGCCGCGCGCAGGGCGCGGTTCACCCAAGAGGCCGCTACACAGCCATGCGGTGCAAGCCCGGCGGGCCGATACCCGCCAGCGTGAACCCCGCCTCGTTCCCCGCTGGAACTATCTAGTGCGAGGGTCGCCGTGGCATTGCTTGAACTTACGGCCCGACCCGCACGGGCATGGCGCATTCCGGCCGACGTTGGCGTACTGCGCGCCCTCGGTGGTTGTCGTCGAGTGCTGGGCCACGCCCGAGCCGTCGTCACTGGGCGCGCTGTAGCTGAGCTGGCCCGCACGCCTCGGCCGATCCAGCCCGCGGGAAAGGCCTGCCGGCAGCGCCGTCTGTTGGTCGGCGCCGTTAGCCGCGGGCCGGGCCTGCTGCGCGGGCCGGGCCTGCTGCGCGGGCCGGGCCTGCTGCGCGTGCCGGCCCTTGGGCTGCTGCCTGGCAGGCTGCGCCCTCGCCGCTTGCGCCTGCTGCGCCCTCGTGGCCTGGCCTCGCTGCGCGCTCGCCGCCTGAGCCTCGGCTTGCTGGGACCCGGCTTGCTGGAACCCGGCGGGCTGAGCCTGCCGCTGGGGCCTGACCGGCGCGGTGCCCGCCAGGGCCGTGGCGGCGGCCGGCGCGCCAACTGCCCCGGCGTCCGCGGCCTCGGCGATGATCGGGTCCTCGACCGGCTGCACCTGAGCGTTGAACAGGGTGCTGACCGACTCCTCCTTGATCCCTTCCATCATCGCCGTGAACATGTCGTAGCCCTCGCGCTGGTACTCGATCAGCGGATCACGCTGGCCGTAGCCACGCAGGCTGACGCCCTCACGCAGGTAGTCCATCTCGTAGAGGTGCTCGCGCCACTTGCGGTCGAGCACGGATAGCACCACCCGGCGCTCGAACTCGCGCATGAGGTCGGGGGTCAGCTCTTGCTCCCGGCGCTCGTAGGCCGAGTGGGCGTCCGCCTGTACCGCCTCGGCAATGATCTCCTTGGTCAGGTGGGCCTTCTCGCCGCCGGCCTCGTCGATGACATTGTTGACGGAGATGCGGATGGGATAAAGCTGCTTGAGCGCGCGCCAGAGCTTGTCCAGGTCCCATTCCTCGGGGAAACCCTCCGCGGTCGCGCCCGTCACGTAGTCGGCGATCACATCGTCGACCATCCCGTTGATCTGCCCATGCATGTCGGCGCCCTCGAGCACGCTGCGCCGCTCGTCGTAGACGACCTTGCGCTGCCGGTTCATGACGTCGTCGTACTTGAGCACGTCCTTGCGGATCTCGAAGTTCAGCGACTCGACGTTGCCCTGGGCGGACCGGATCGCCCGGCTGACGGGCTTGGACTCGAGCGGCATCTCCGGCGGGGTCTTGAGCAGCTGCATCAGGTGCGCGATCTTGTCGCCGTTGAACCTGACCATCAGGTCGTCCTCGAGCGAGAGGTAGAACCGCGACTCGCCGGGGTCGCCCTGGCGGCCGGACCGGCCGCGGAGCTGGTTGTCGATCCGCCGCGACTCGTGCCGCTCGGTCCCCAGGACGTAGAGGCCGCCGAGCCCGACAACCTCCTCGTGCTCCTCCGCCACCGCCTTGCGTGCCTTCTCGACCGCCTCGGGCCAGGCTGCCTCGTAATCCTCGGGCGTCTCGACCGGCGACAGGCCGCGCTGGTGCAGCTGCTGGTCGGCGATGAACTCCGGGTTGCCGCCGAGCATGATGTCGGTGCCCCGCCCGGCCATGTTGGTCGCGACCGTGACCGAGCCCTTGTGCCCGGCCCGGGCGATGATCGCCGCCTCACGCTCGTGGTACTTGGCGTTCAGCACCTCATGCATCACGCCCTTGCGCTTCAGCGCTCTGGACACCAGCTCGGACTTCTCCACGCTGGTGGTTCCGACCAGCACCGGCTGCCCCGCCTCGTGCCGCTCGACGATGTCCTCGACCAAGGCGTCCCACTTGGCATCCTCAGTCTGGTACACCAGGTCCGGCTGGTCGCTGCGGATCATGGGCATGTTGGTCGGGATGGGGACGACGCCGATCTTGTAGGTCGACCAGAACTCGTTGGCCTCGGTGATCGCGGTTCCGGTCATGCCGGCCAGCTTCTCGTAGAGCCGGAAGTAGTTCTGCAGCGTGATCGTGGCGAGGGTCTGGTTCTCGTCCTTGATCTGCACGCCTTCCTTGGCCTCGACGGCCTGGTGCAATCCCTCGCTCCAGCGCCGGCCATGCAGGATGCGGCCGGTGAACTCGTCCACGATCAGGACCTCGCCGTTCATCACGACGTAGTCCTTGTCCTTGTGGTAGAGCTCCTTGGCCCTGAGCGCGTTGTTCAGGAAGCTGATCAGCGGCGTGTTGACGCTCTCGTACAAGTTGTCGATGCCGAGCTCGTCCTCGACCTTCTCGACGCCAGACTCGAGGATGCCGATGGTCCGCTTCTTCTCGTCGACCTCGTAGTCGCCCTCGCCTTCCTCGCCTCGGCGCAGCCGCGGCACGATCCTGGCGAAGGTCTGGTACCAGATGCTGTTCTGGTCCACCGGGCCGCTGATGATCAGCGGGGTCCTGGCCTCGTCGATGAGGATCGAGTCCACCTCGTCCACGATGGCGTAGGCGTGGCCCCGCTGGACGCATTCCTCCAGCCCCCAGGCCATGTTGTCGCGCAGGTAGTCGAAGCCGAACTCGTTGTTCGTGCCGTAGGTCACGTCGGCCGCGTACTGCTCGCGCCGAACGTCGGGCGTCATCTCGGCGAGGATGACGCCGACCTTGAGGCCGAGGAAGCGGTGAATCCGGCCCATCCACTCGGCGTGGTACTTGGCCAGGTAGTCGTTCACCGTAACGACGTGGACGCCCCGGCCGGCCAGCGCGTTCAGATAGCACGGCAGCACTGCAGTCAAGGTCTTGCCCTCGCCGGTCTTCATCTCGGCGATGTTGCCCAGGTGCAGCGCCGCCCCGCCCATGAGCTGGACGTCGAAGTGCCGCTGACCGATGACCCGGCTGGCTGCCTCCCGGACGGTGGCGAACGCCTCAGGCAGCAGGTCGTCCAGCGATTGGCCGTCCTCGTACCGCTGCCGCAGCTCGTCGGTCATCGCGCGCAGCTCGGCATCGCTCATCGCGCGGAATTCTTCCTCGATCGAGTTGACCTGAGTGACGATCGTCTTGAGCTTGCGCAGCGTTTTGCCCTCGCCAGCGCGAAGGACGCTATCGATTATGGCTGGCACTTGTGGTCGCGCTCCCTGCGGATCGTCTGACTATGCGGTCGGGCTCTGTGGTCTGGCAATGCGGTCTCTGGCTCTGCGGTCTGGCGGTGCTGTGCGGTCTAGCTGCGGTCTGGCGGTGCTCTGCGGTCTAGCTGCGGTCTGGCGGTGCTCTGCGGTCTGGCTGCCGGCCGGCCACTGGCGGAGGCCAGGGTCTGCGCTGCTCAGCGGCCCTCGCGGGCGGCGAGGCAGCCTGATCGACGGCATGCCTCAGCCAGCCGTGGTGGCCTACCGTCATCGTAGGCGACCCGCCCTACAATGCCGAGCCCGTCTTAGCGCCACGTAGTGGCAACGACTCATCGATGGGGGCGGGTGCCCACCCGGATGGGTCCCTCTCCACAATGATAGGTACATTGGCCAGGCGGCAGGAGAGGAGCAGCGCGCATGGCGGAGCACGTGGAACCAGGGACCGCGGGAGGCGTCGTGGCCGGCTCGGGGAGCCTGGGTGCCAGCGCGTCCACTGAGCCAGCCCCGTTCGTTTCCCAGGTACCCGGCACTCCGGTTCACTTTCCGCATTTCACCGGCCGAGTGGTGTCCTGGGTGGCCGTCACCATGATTCTGGTCGGTTTCCTGGCCGGTGGGCTCGCCCTGGTCTTCGGGATCTGGCCGCTGTTCTGGGTGGGCCTCGGCTTCTCGGTCCTCGGACTGCTGGTGGCGATGGCGACCGGCATCTTCGACGACTGGTACTAAGCCGGGCCAGCTGCGCCCGCTTTGCCCCGGCGGCCAGCTGGGGAAGGGCCGGGCTGACTGTCGGTAGCTGCCGCTAACCTCCGTGTGTGGCCGATCACAACCTTCCTGCGCCCAAATTCACCCTTAGTCCGGATGAAGCGCGCTATATGACGCTGCGCGCCCAGCGTCTGCTCGGAGCCGAGGGCCGCGCCGGCGGGGTCGCCGGCCTGCTCAGGCGGCTTGGCGGGGTCCAGCTGGACACGATCAGCGTCCTGGCCCGCTCTCACGAGCTGGTCGCCTACGCCCGGCTCGGCGCGATCGGGCGAACGAAGGTCGAGCGGGCGTACTGGCACGCGGGCAGGCCAACGGCGTTCGAGTACTGGTCGCACGCGGCCTGCGTGCTGCCGATCGAAGAATGGCCTTACTACGCCTTCCGGCGCCGGGCCTTCCAGGCCAGGGGGCATCGGTGGCACCAGAGTCACCCTGGGGTCTGCGAGCAGGTAATGGCCCGGATCCGCGCCGAGGGACCGCTGACCGCAACCGAGCTTGGCGGCGCCAAGAAGGGCGGACCGTGGTGGGACTGGTCGGACACCAAGATCGCGGTGGAGTGGCTCCTCGACACCGGAGACGTCATCTGCGCGCGCCGGGTCGGCTGGCGTCGCGTCTACGACCTGCCAGAGCGCGTGCTGCCCGACGGCCTGGCGGACGTCGCTCTGAGCGATTCGGAGTGCCTCACCCGCCTGGCCGCGGTGGCGGCCCGCGCGCTGGGCGTCGTCACCCACGCTGACCTGTCCGACTATCAGCGGATTAGCTACGGCGGCGCTCACCTGCGGCAAGCCGCTTATGAGGGGAACGGGCTCAGGCCCACGCCAGCCTCGGCCGCCGAGTCAGCGGGGCTGGTGCCGGTCGAGATCGAGGCCCGGCGCGGCGGGAAGCCGGTGCGCGCGTGGGCCGACCCGGCCGCCGTGCAGCCCGACGGCGGAACCATGCGCCGGGGCCGGCACCGGACCACCTTGCTCTCCCCGTTCGACTCGCTGGTGTGGGACCGCAAACGGACCCTCCGCGTGTTCGGCTTCGAACACAGCCTGGAGGCGTACGTGCCCCAGCCCAAGCGAGTCCACGGCTACTACACGATGCCGCTGCTCGCCGGGGGCCGCCTGGTCGGCCGGGTTGACCCGGCCAGGGACGGCCGCACCCTGATCGCGCGCAAGCTCAGCATGGACAAGCCGTCGGCAGTCGAGCCGATGGCGCAGGCGCTGACTGAGGCCGCCTCCTGGGTCGGGTGCGACAGCGTCCGGCTAGAGCAGGTCGAGCCCGGGGACCTGCGGCCGCGCCTGCAAGCCGCCCTCGCCGAGCGCGGCGCCTGACGCCCGGCTCGCCCGGTCTGGTCACCGCTCGCCCGACCTGGTCACGGCTCGCCCGACCTGGTCCTGGCCGGCCTGACCTCGTCCCCCGTCTGGCCTAGTCCTCGCCGGAGAACCGCTCCCAGGCGGACTGACGCGTCATCCCGAGCGCCTCGCCAATCCGGGTCCAGGTCATGCCGCGACGGCGCCCCTCGCGCACCCAGCGAGTCAGCTGCTGTTCCACATGTGTGGAGGTCGCCGCGATCTTGGGCAGCAGGTCGATCAACTCGCCGTCGGAGAACCGCTTCTGCCAGGCTTCGGGATCCGGGTCCTTCTTGCCCACCGGCTTGCTGGCGATGATCTGATTGCAGAGATCGACGCACTCGTTGCAGATGTAGACGCCGGGCCCGGCGACCATCGTCTCCACGTCGGCCGATGGTTTCAGGCAAAACGTGCACACCGGGCCTGCGGCCAGGTCAGTTGTGGCCACCGAAGTCCTCCGCATACTGGCTCCGTCAGGTCTAGCCTGACACTCGTCAGGCTAGACTTTACGGCGTCAGGTGGCGCCTGACAAGCTCGTCACCCTGCCCTGCGCCTCAGCCGAACTCGATGAGCTTCTCCCGCACCGCCACCATCACGGCTTCCATCCGCGAGTGGATCTGGAGTTTCTCCAGGATGTTGCGCACGTGGTTCTTGACCGTGTTCTCGGAGATGAACAGTTCCTTGGCGATGTCCTTGTTGTTCATCCCCCTGGCGACCAGCCGGAGTACCTCGATCTCGCGCTCGGTCAGCCGCGGTGCGGGAACCTGCTGCGGCGGTTCTTCTTCCTCGCGCCGCGCCAGGGCGGCGAACTCGGTGAGCAGCTTGCCGGCCATGGACGGGTTGATCAGGGACTGGCCGCCGTGCACGGCCCGGACCGTATCCGCGACCTCGTCCAACGGGATGTCCTTGAGCAGGTAGCCGCTGGCGCCGGCCCTGATCGCCTCGAAGAGATCCTCCTCCTCGTCGCTGATCGTCAGCATGACGATCTTCGCGCTCGGCACCAGTCCCTTGAGTGCCCGGCAAGCCTCGATCCCGCTGCTTCGCGGCATCCTGATGTCCATCAGGACGACATCGGGAAGCGACTCGCCGGCCTTCTGGACCGCCTCCTCCCCGTCGCTGGCCTGGCCGACAAGCTCGATGTCGGCCTCGGACTCCAGCACCATCTCCAGCCCGCGCCTGAACAGGGCGTGATCGTCGACGATCAGCGTACGAATCGGTTCAGGCGTGTCTTCGCCGTCGCCGGCCCCGGCATTGCGGTCCATGCCATCCTCTCCTCCGCGGCCCAGGGCACTGTCTTCCCCGCCCGGCCCGCCAACCCATTGCCCCCGCGATGCCCGTGCCAGAACTCTTACCGACGCACGGCCCTGGTTGCAAGTTGCACCAGGGGGTCGGCGCGCGTAGGGGCCGCCAGCCCGGCAGCGCCGGTGGAACCTGGCGGCCGGGCTGAATCCTATGGGCCAGCCCGAGCGGATCCAACCGGGTCCGGGCGGACGGGGCTAGGGGCCGGAGACGTCAGCGGCCTGGCGTCCCGCGGATCGGCTGAGGCCACCCCGGCCATTAGCCAGGCCTGGCCGTGCCGTGCCGGGTGCCTGACCCGCGGCCGGCTCGGCATGCTCCTCGATTGGATGATCGACCAGCCTGATGACGCCGTACTGGTAGCCCCGGCGCTTGTACACCACGCTCGGCATGCCGGTCTTGTCGTCGGCGAACAAGAAGAAGTCGTGCCCGACCAACTCCATCTCGAACAGAGCCTGATCGATGCTCATCGGCGCCGCGGCGTGGAACTTCTCCCGCACCAGCAGGGGACCGTCACCTTCCATCTCGACCGGCACCAGGTCTTCGGGCTCCGGCTCTGCGGCGGCCTCGGCCGCGTCGGCCGCGTCAGCGGCGGCGGCCATCTCGGCCATCGCCTGGGCAGCACCCTCTCCGGCCAGGAGTCCGCCGCCTCGCCCGAGCCTGATCGCGGGCAACTCGGCGTCGGATGCCAGATCCGCCTCGGGCAGGTCGATGAGGCGGACGGCCGCGTGCGCACCGTGCCGTCCCTTGCGTCGATCGAGCGCGCGCCGTAGCTGAGTGTCGAGTTTCGCCAGCGCCATGTCCAGCGCCGCGAACCGATCCTCGGCGGCGGCCTCGGCGCGAATGACGGGTCCGCGCGTGCTGACTGTCAGCTCGACGCGCTCTTTCTGTCCCGTCTGCCGGGGATTGCGTTCCGACAGGATCTGGACGTCGACGCGGATGGCGCGCTGATCAAGCTTCTCGATCTTCGTCAGCTTCGCCGTGGCGTGCTTGCGGAACCGCTCCTGCACCTCGGTATGCCGGCCGTTGAAGATGATGTCCACTATGCGAACCCCCTTCTGCCCGGATCGGAGCGGCACCCGCCCGGCCGACCTGGTCTTCTACCCCACATTCGCCTGCTGAGAGGCTCGCAGCTACTTATGCCACTACTGCTCTTCTCCCACACCCGGAGGACATCGGATCCCCCGGCGGGGCAGGACTTACTTCTAAGCCGCACCGTGATCGGTCGACAACAAGTCGCCTTACGTGGGCCGCTTCGCCTGCGGCTGGCATCGGCTAGCCGGGCCTGCCGCCCCGTAACCGGGGCTCCGGGCCTGGCGCAACCACGGACCCAGGCGGGTGCCATATGACGAAGCTATCTGTCTGCCGCCGCTGTGTCAGCCCGGAGTCCTGTAACCGCGAGGCGGCAGTTCTCCCTGGTAGTGACCGACGTCACAACACGACAGAGTTTCCGCTTGATGAACATCTTCCACGAATGCGGAATTTACGACTCGGCGAGCTAGCCCGGGTAGTCCGGGCCCGCCTCGACGCCGACCTCGATCGGCGTGCCCCATCCGCTGCCCGGCGTCGCCGAGGTATAAAGCTCGCCTGTCCTGGTCCTGACCGCCAGCGCATTCGATCCGGCCGCCGAGATGGCCACCGTCCCGGTGGGCACGTTCGTGAGTGACTGTGACACGCCTCCGGTCAGCGGGACCTCCCAGAGATCCCCTCCGCCGAGCGCGATGAGGTCGTCTGTCTTGTACCAGCTGATCGCGGTCGGATTCGGCACGTTCGGGCCCACGGGCCGCCAGGATTCGAAGGTGACGGTGCCGGTCCCATACGTAACGGCTGCAAGCAGCATCTCGTTGCCGCCTGTCGTGTGCACGAGAAACGCCGCCCGGACGCCGTCGGGGGCAATCCGCAGCGCGACAACCTGGCCGGGCGTGCTCGGCGGCGGATCAACCTGCATCAGACTGACAGGTTTGTGCTCAAGTACCCAGATGCCCGATCCGGCGACGATCCACAGGTTGGAGCCGTTATCCCAGCTCAATGAGGTGCAGGCTCCGCCGGTGCTGGCCACTGGCCAGGGCTTGAACTGGTTCGCCTGGCCGGTCCCGCCCACAAAAACCTCGCAACCCCGCCGGTACGGCACCGCGACCGCCACCTGCGGGTTTGGCCCTGGAGACACCGCCACGGCTGTGATCGCGGGGTTGGACGACAGCACATCAGGAGTCATGACCTTGGGCGGGGTCCCAGCACTGTTCCATTCGCTGACCACGCCAGGGGTGGTGGCGTAGTACAGAGAGTCCTGAGCGCTGCCAACCGCGGGAACGAAGGCCGTGCCCATGCCGACGTGCTCGACCTTGCCATTGACGACAAGCTGCACGTGCTGCACGATCGCCGGCGAGTACGCCGAGCTGGTGAGCGTCTCATAGAGCTGCGCATACATCTGCGGGAGGTCTGTAGCCGAGGAAGCTCCGGGAACCTCGAGGCTCACCCGGGCGGTCAAGTTGCTGATCGTGACCCCGTGCGGGGCCAGCTCGGTTCCTTCCGGGAACGCGGTATCGGTAGCCGACGACAACCAGGTTGTCGTCGGCTGATTCCCGGACACCTCAAGCAGTCCCTGGACCAGCTCGGTGGCCACGGAGGTTGCATCGGTCGCGCCCGCGACCTCAAGCGGCACGAAGACCGGGTCGGGCACCAGGTAGTTCACCGAGGGACCATTCTGTCCGAAGAAGTACAGATTCCTGGGCTGGAACACCTCCTCGAAGGCGGTCTCGCTCAGCAGCAGTAGGTTCTGGCCTGTCAGGCTGGGCAGCTGCTGGATCAGCCACTTTCCGTCGTGGTTGCCGAGCAGGAATGTGTAATTCACTGTCCCCGGCTCGTACAGGTAGTCCCCCTGGCTGCTCAGCGACGCGAGGCGCTCCCCTGTGACGGTCACCTTCTCCGTCGGCGGGCCGCCGGTGAGCCGCTGGCCGACGGTCGTGCTGCCCTGGACGGTGACGACCGTGACAACCGGTGGCTGGCCAGGGACGTTGTCCCATGGCAGCGGCACGCCGGGCGCCAGGTACTGCTGCGCCGCGCTCGGGTCAAGCTCGAAGTTCGCGCTGGCCGCCAGGAATCCCAGAACGACATCGTTTGGCGTCCAGCTGCCATTCGGAGCCGGCGGCGCCAGCGGCGCCACGAACGCCTGCTGTTGCCCGCCCTGGCCTTCGAGCCGCTGCGGCGCTCCTCCGCCGGGCGCCGTGGCGCAGCCGCTCACGAGAACGACCAGCAGCGCAGCACCGAGCGTCCCGCCAGATCGGGCCGGTCGCAAGCGCCAGCTAGCCATGGGCCGATACTCCGGTCCCGGCGGCCTTCCCCGGCAGCGACGCAGGGTGCCGGCCGCCAGCCGACTGCCCGTCGCCGCCGTCATACGCTCCGTCCCCAGGCAGACCGGCGAAGTCTGCCACGGCGGGCAGATCCACCAGCTCGGTATCGATTGTCTCCCGGTCCGGGCGCAGCGGCAGCGGCGATCCGTGCAGCTCCCCTCCCGCGGTGCGCGGCAGCGTCAGGCGGAACACGCTTCCCAGACCGCGCTCTCCCCAGGCCTCCAGCCAGCCACCGTGCAGCCGCGCGTCCTCCAGCGCGATGGCCAGGCCCAGGCCGGTGCCACCCGACGTCCTGGCCCGTGCCGGGTCGGCCCGCCAGAACCGGTCAAAGACCAGAT
>JASIBJ010000164.1 GCA_030045215.1 Streptosporangiaceae bacterium
CCGCGACGCGCAGATCGACTTGCCAGCCGGGTAGTTCGGGGCCGAGATCGCCCGCCGCGCTGGTGACGCCGAGGAGGCCCAGCAAGAGTGCCAGCGCAAGCGCGAGCCGGGCGTCCACGACCACCCAGGAGATAGCGCCCAGGATGAAAGCCGGGAACAGCGGCAAATCGAACAGCGCCCGACCGTCGGCGACGGGCAGGATCTCGGCTACGCGCTCGGCCACGATCCAGGTACACGGCAGCGCGTACCACCACAGCCAGGCTCGCGGTGGCCGGTCCGTGCCCGTCGCGGTTACCGCGGCGAGAGCCAGAAGCAACAACGAAGGGGATAGCCACTCGGCGAGCGCCTGCCCTGAGGACAGGGCTTCATATCCGACAGCGTTCTCGGCGAACGGCGCGGCGACGGCCGCAGCCAGCAGCAGCGCAACTGCCACGGGCCTCCGCGCGATCCATATCACGACGGGCACGCACGCCGTGAGCGCGAATACGCCTGCTATCGGCCAGAGACCACCCAGCTGCACCTGGGCCCAGGTGACGGACGGCGGAGGGCCGCCGCGCAGCATGATCAGACTGTTCGGGTTCAGGTAAAGCCCGGGATATCTGGTGCTGCCCGATCCGAGCAGCGCGATTCCGACGGCGAGTGCGAGCATGATCGACAGCCGCAGGTTTGCCGTGGTGGTGAGTCGATGGTTCTGCAGTGTCCGCACTCTGAGTCCGCCGAGGACGAGCGCGCCCGCTTCGCGCCAGCCCGGCCAGGCTCGGCCCGGCGGGACAGTCTCCGCCAAGGTCGTGAGCATCTCGTCGCCACGCTCGGCGCGGTAGGAGGCCGGGTAGGCGCGCAGCAGCCAGCGGCCGTGCCGCTCGAGCCCGCTCATGCCGGCCGCACCCGTCGCAAGGCCCGGCCGGCACCGTCAGCGGTACTGCGAGGACCCGGCCCGGCCGGATCGGTAACGACCCGCGCGGCCTCGGCCATCCTGATCGCCTCGGCGCGAACGGCGCTCGCGCCGGCCCCGGTAAGCGCGTACGACCGGCGGGTCCGGCCGCTGACGACTTCCTCGCCGACCTGCTCGACGAGCCCCGCGCCGGTCAGCCGGTCGAGCGCCGTGTACAGCGTCCCAGTCGCCAGCCGGACCCGTCCCCCCGACAGCTCCGCGGCTCGCTTGATGATCGCGTAACCGTGCAGCGGCCCGGCTAGCAACGAGGCGAGCACGAAGTATGTCGGCTCCCGCATCGGAATGTGCTTGGTCATGCTGCATCTCCCGCTCGCATGCCACCACTATAAGTAGATTACCGATGCATCGTCAAGATACCTATTAGCTCACCAGCTGCCGGGCAGGTCGGCGCCGTACCAGGACTCGATGATGTGATGTGCGATCGACACCGGCGGCGGGAGGCGCAGCTCGCCGCTGGCCACCACCGCCGCCAGCTCGGCTCGGCTGTACCAGTGCGCCTCGGCGATCTCGTTGGCGTCGACGCGGATTTCCTGGTGCCCGTTCGCCTGAGCGCGGAACCCGAGCATCAAGCTCTGCGGCATCGGCCACGGCTGGCTGCCGAGATACGTGACCGCGGTGACGGTGATGCCGGTCTCCTCATGCACCTCGCGGGCCACCGACTGCTCGGCCGACTCCCCCGCCTCCACGAACCCGGCCAGGATAGAGACGCGGCGCTCGGGCCACGTCGCGTTGCGCGCCAGCAGGCACCGATCGTCGGGGTCAGTGACGAGCACGATCATCGCCGGATCTACCCGCGGGAAGTGCTCGCTGGCGTCCACCGGGCACCTGCGCCCATGGCCGGAAGCGAACGGGTCGGTCGCGGCACCGCAGCGCGGGCAGTGGGTGAATGTCTCGTGCCAGTTCGCCAGCGCCACCGCGTGCGTCATCAGGCCAGCGTCACGGTCCGACAGCAGCGGGCCTGCCTCGCGCAGGTAGGCGGGCCTGACGCCGGACTCGGCCGACTCGGGCAGCGGCCCGGCCACGCCGAAGTAGGCCACGCCTGTGTCCACGCCGAGCAGGAACCTGACCCCGTCTGGCGCCTGCGCGGGCGGCAGGAAGTACAGCCGCGCGGCGGTGTCGCTGATCTCGGCCAGCGCGCGGCCCTGCTCGACGACGAGGACGCGGGTGCCGGGGTCGGCCCAGGCCCGCATCAGCCAGTCCGCGTCCGCGCGCAGGTGAGCGGACCGGTCGACCTCGGCCCTGGCGAGCGCGAGCCCGGTCAGGGCCGGCCCGGTCACTGCGAGCCCGCGCCGCGCCAGCGCCGCAGAACCCGGACCGCTCGGTTCTGTGCGCGCGCCGGCGCCGTCCGGCGCGCTGGCCGCGGCGCTCACCTGCCAGCCGTCAGCTCGGGCGCCACATTGGCCAGCTCATCCCACAGGTAGGCCCCCGCCTCGGCCGCCTGAAGCAGCAGCGCCATGTCGACTCGCTCGTTCGGCGCGTGAAGCCGGTCGGCGTTGAGCGAGACCGCGAAGAACACCAGCGGTGCCCCCAGGATTTCCGCCAGGTCGGCTTCCGGACCGCTGCCGCCCTCTCTGGTGAACAGGACCTGCTGGCCGAACGCCCGCTCCATCGCGCCGAGGCCGGCCTGAACCGCCGGCGAGTCAACCGGCGAGAAGCACGGCCGCACTGCTCCCTCGGCGGCGACGACCGTCGAGGTGATGCCCGGCGGCGTGTGGTCGCGCACGTACTGCCGGAGCCCGTCGATGATGGCGGCCGGATCCTGATCAGCGACCAGCCGGAACGACAGCTTGGCGTGCGCCTGCGCCGGGACGATCGTCTTGCCTCCGGGCCCGGTGTGACCACCCCACATGCCATTCACCTCGGCCGTCGGCCTGGCCCAGACTCGCTCCAGGGTGCTGTAACCGGCCTCGCCCGCGGCCGCGCCGCTGTTGCCCGCCACGGCCAGCCACGCCTTCTCGTCGAACGGCAGCCTGGCGATGAGCCCGCGCTCGGCGTCGGACAAGGGCAGCACGCGGTCGTAGAAACCAGGCAGCGTCACCCGGCCGTCGCGGTCATGCAGGCCCGACAGCATGTCCGCCAGGACGTGCAGCGGGTTCGGCACCCCGCCGCCGAACGAGCCCGAATGCAGGTCGCGGTCGGGACCGCGCAGGCTGATCTCGGCGCTGGTGACGCCGCGCATGCCGACGCACATCGACGGCACGTCGGCGGCCCACATGCTCGAGTCGCCTACCACGACGACGTCGCAGCGCAGCCGCTCGCGATGGCTGCGCAGCAGATCCGCGAAGTGCCCAGACCCAGACTCCTCCTCGCCCTCAACCAGCACCTTGATCGTGACCGGCGGCGCGGCTGCACCGGACGCGGCCAGGTTTGCCTTGATCCCGAGCGTGTGGAACAGCACCTGACCTTTGTCGTCGGACGCACCCCTGGCCAGCAGCAGGCCGTCGCGCTCGACCGGCTCGAACGGCGGGCTGTCCCACTCCTCGAGCGGCTCGACCGGCTGCACGTCATGGTGGCCGTAGAGGAGCACCACGGGGGCGGTTGGGTCGGAGGCCGGCCATTCCGCGTACACGGCCGGGAGTCCCTCGCCCCCCGGCCCGCCGGTTGGCCAGACTTCGGCCACGGGGAACCCCGTTCCCAGCAAATAGTCTTGTAGCCACTGCGCCGACCGGGCCACATCGGCATGCCGGTCGGGATCGGCGGAGATCGAGGCGATCATCAGCCACTGGCTCAGCGAGCCGAAGAAATCTGCCGCGTGCTGGTCGATGTACTCCCGGACGTCCATAGTGCTCCCTCACAGGCGGAACTCGGCGCAACGGCGCGCACGGGCCATGATGGGCGTGTGGTCACGATCGTAGTGGCGGGCTCTCAGGCACGGGGAAGACGTCGCTGGCCGTCGCGCGCGGCACGACTGAGGAGGTACCGGTGATTGTCGCGTTCTCTGTCACGCCGCTGGGGGTTGGCGAGGATGTCGCGGACTACGTCGCTGACGCGGTCCGCGTAGTCAGGGCCAGCGGGCTGCCGAACCGGACCGACGCCATGTTTACCTCGGTCGAGGGCGAGTGGGACGAGGTCATGGCCGTGGTTAAGGACGCGGTCGAGGCCGTGGCCGCGCGGGCGCCGCGGGTCAGCATGACGCTGAAGGCCGACATCCGGCCCGGCGTGACCGGCGGGCTCGACTCGAAGGTCGCCTCCCTGGAGCGCCACCTCGGGCAGGGCGACTGACCGACCGGTTAGATCGGGTTCTCCGGATGGTGGAAGTCCCACTCTTGCAGCGCGGCAACGGAGAGCCAGTCCAGTCCCGTGCCGGTCTCAGCCTCGATCCCGTGGGCGAGAGCGGCCATGGCGGCCGAGGCGGCGTAGCCGTCGACTCCATCCGCTTCCTCGCTTTTGCCCTCGAATGCGCGGACGATCATTTCCTTGGCCGCCGTTGCCCTGGCAGGGCCGGAGCCGTAGCTGTTCGCCAGGTGCGAGATCGCCCGTCGCACTATGCGCTCGGCGATGCCATCACTCATGGCCACACGTCGTTCGGTCACCGATGCCCTCCATCCGTTGATCGTGGGCATTTTATCCAGTGCAACTGAGTGCGAACCTCAGCCGACTGCGGCGGCCCAGATTTCAAGTGCGAGCCGGACCAGGTCGGCGTTTCCGTCGACGGGCTGTCCGTCCGGGCCGACCGTGACGTCCTCGAGCCCGACTCTGGTGGGCAGGCCAAGCCCGCCGGCGTGCGCGATCAGCGGCCAGCAGCTTTCGTCCTCGCCATGCAGCAGCGGCCGGGCACCGGGAGCGGTTGTGGCCAGCCTGGCCAGGATCTGGTCCGCGTGACCGACCGCGTCGTCCCTGTCGACGCCGGACACCTCGACCATGATCCGCAGCCAGCCGCCGGGCGGCTGGTAGCCGGCCACGCGGTCTGCGTCGGCGACCGACCAGACGCCGGCCTCGACGCCGATGTTCTCGGCCGCCAGGGTTGCCGCCAGCTGCTGCCAGCCCTCCTCAGCGAGGTTCAGGGACGCGAAGTCCGGCCGCTCTGCAGCATCCAGTTCCGCCCACGCGGCAATCTGCTGCTGGCGTGACCTGGCGGCGGCGGCCGGGCCGCCGGCCGAGTCTGCGGCCGCCCACAAGCCCGTGGTGACGCCGACGGGCACGCCAGGGCAGGCTGCTCGCACCGCCGCCACCGCCGCTGCGACATCCGCTGGCCACAAGGACTCCAGGCCGTTGGCGTCGCGGGGATGCAGGTGCACGGCTTCGGCGCCGGCCGCGACCGCGCCACTGGCTGCCTCAGCCAACTGCCGCGGGGTCACCGGGACGGCCTGGTGATCGGACGCGGCGCGGCGTCCGTTCAGGCAGGCCTTGACTCGCTCGATTCGCGCTGCCACTGATCCCTCCCACGTCCGGCCCACGCATCGGAACAATAGAACCGCAGCCGGGCCTGACGGTGAAAGATGGAGGCGCCGGCAGTGCCGCTGCCCCGGACGAAGGAAAGCATGGCATGCGGTCACAACAGGTCCACCATCCGCTGTTTGCCCGTCTGTATGCCCGGCTCAGCGTCAGCATGGAGGGCGCAGGAGTCGACAAGCGCCGGGACGCGCTGCTGGCCGGGCTGACCGGCTCCGTCATCGAGGTCGGCGCGGGCAACGGCCTGAACTTCCGGCACTATCCCGCCACCGTCACCAGCGTGCTGGCCGTCGAGCCCGAGCGGCACCTGCGCGAGCTCGCCCTGGTCAGCGCCCGCGAGGCCAAGGTGCCGATCACGGTCACCGACGGCACCGCCGACCGGCTGGCGGCCGATGACGGGTCGTTCGACGCCGCCGTCGCGAGCCTCATGCTGTGCTCGGTGCCCGACCAGGCGGTGGCCCTGGCCGAGATGCGCCGCGTCCTGCGGCCCGGCGGCGAACTCCGGTTCATGGAGCACGTCGGCTCGGAATCAGCGCGCCAGCGCCGCCTCCAGCGGCTGGTCGACGCCACGATCTGGCCCGCCTGCTTCGGCGGCTGCCACGCGGGCCGGGACACGGTCGCGGCCATCGCCGCGGCCGGCTTCACGGTGCAAGAGGTCACGCGTTACCGCCTGCCTGATTCCGGACTGTGGCCGACCACGCCGCACGCGCTCGGCATCGCCGTGCGAGGCTAGCGCCATCGAGGACCAGCCAGCGCCGCGATCAGGCATTCGCCTTCCCGGCGGTTCCGATGCCCTCGATGAGAGCCGTGAGCCCCCGCCGGCCGAGCAGGTCCGCGGGCCGCACGGTGACGTTCTCCCTGACGTAGTAGAACGCGGCCCGAACCTCGGACAGCCGGACCTGAGCCAGGGCCGCCCACGCGAGCCGGTAGGCGGCCAGCTGGACCGCGACGGCCCGCTTGTCGGCAGCCGACGTTGGCCGCCGGCCGGTCTTCCAGTCGACGACGTCGTAACCGCCTGCGGGGTCATCGGCGAACACCGCGTCGATCCGGCCGCGCACCATCCGGTCCCCGATCAGGGTCTCGAACGGCACCTCGACCTCCTTCGGCCAGCGGTCGGCCCAGTCGCCCGCCTCGAACGCCTCCTTGAGCTCGTCGAGTTCCGGATCTCCCGCCAGCGCGGCCGCATCGTCGGCCGCCCCCGGTAGCTCGTCCGCGTCTATCAGCTGCGCCTGCCCGAACCGCTGCTCCAGCCACTGGTGGAACGCGGTGCCGCGGGTCGCGTGCGGAGCCGGCCGGCGCGGCATCGGCCTTCGGACCTGCTGGGCCAGCTCGGCCGGGTCCCTCGCCATGGTCACCAGCGACGACACCGGCAACCGTCGCGGCAGGCCGACAAGCACGGTCCGGCCAGCCTGGCGTCGTTCCCGCTCGGCCAGCAGCAGGTCAGTGTCACGCGCCCACTCGGCCACCAGGTCCTGGTACGAGCCGGCCTCGGCGGGGATGAGGTGGCCGGGCGCGGCGGCATCGGACGCTGCAGTGCCGACGGCGGAAGATCGCGGCCCCAGGCCCGGTAGGTACTCCTGGCTGGCCGAGCCGGCCAGCTGCCTGATCGCGCTTTCCACCAGTGTGCCGGCCTCCCGCACGGCGTCATACCTGACACCCGCGGCCACGGCTGCGGGCCAGGTCGCCGAGGCCGGCTCGGCTAGCGCCGGGTTCACCGCATCCGGCTCGGGCTCTGGTTCCCAGATGTCGACCTCGCCCGCCCCGTCCTCGCAGGCGGCGCGCACTTCGGCCAGGAACTGAGACGGCCCGAGTCGCGTCGCGCCGTCGGACCACCAGTAGCCGCTGCAGGCAAGCACGTAGACGGCTCTGGTCGCGGCCACGTACCCGAGCCTGCGCTCCTCAGCCAGGTCGCGCGCGGTGCACGCCTCGTTGAACACCGGCAGCTCGGCGGTGTTCAGCCGCGCCAGCGACGGCAGGTCGGCCACGTCTCCGCGCAGGCTGAACGGCAGCAGCCTGGCGTTCTCGGTCCATCGGGTCGTGATCCGCGGCTTGGCCGGGAACACATGCCGCTGCGGGCCCTCAGCCAAGCCGGGCACGAACACGACCGGCCATTGCAGGCCCTTGGCTGCATGCACGGTGGCCAGCTTGACCGAGTCGGTGTCTCCGACCTGACCCGCCTCCAGCCCAAACTCCTCGGTCTCGGCGGCGGCCAGGTAGGCCAGGAACGCGCCCAGGGTCGGATCCTGAGCGTCGCCGGCGAACGTCGCCGCCGCATCGGTGAACGCGTCGAGGTCGGCGCGCGCGGCGGCGGGATCGATTCCCGGCCTGGCCGCGACCTCGATATCGAGCCCGAGGACTCGCTCCACCTCGCTCACCAGCTCGGCCAGCGGCCGCGCCGCGTGGGCACGCAGTGCGCGCAGCTCGGCCCCGAGGGCGACGAGGCGGCCGTAGCCCGCGAACGAGTAGGCGGCCGGGCGGCCCAGGTCGTCCAGCGCCTCCACGAGACTGCCTACATCCCTGGTCAGGTCGCTGATCGCACCCGCTACTAGCTCGCCTTCCCGCGAGCCAGACTCGGAGGCCAGCGCGGGTTGGCCGGGCCCGGCCGGAGCCGGTTTGGGCGGCGCCGGTTCTGGCCCGCCTGGCTCGGACACGGGATCCGCGGATGCGCCGGCCTGCAAGCCGGCCGCCGCCTCGGCCTCCCGCGCGATCGTCCTCGCCCGCCTGCCCAGGGCCATCAGGTCGGCCGGGCCGATCCGCCAGCGGGGCGAGGTCAGCAGCCGCGCCAGCGCTGCTGAGGCCGACGGGTCGTGCATGACCTGGAGCGTGGCGACGATGTCGGCGACCTCAGGCACCGTCAGCAGCCCGCCCAGCCCGACTACCTCGACCGGGACGCCGCGCGCCTCCAGCGCGGCCCGCAGCGCGGCAAACTGGGCCCGCTTGCGGCACAGCACCGCGATGTCCCTCGGCCTGACCCGCGCCAGGCCGCCGTCGGGCCAGGCCTGCCCGTCCGGAGCCTGGCCAGGCTCCAGCTCCAGCAGCGCTCCCACCTGCGCGGCCACCCATGCCGCCTCGTCGTGCACGGACTCAAGCAACGCGCACCTGACCAGACCGCGCGCGGCCCGCTCCGGCGGCGCGACCAGCAGCGGCACGTCCGGGACTGCCGCCCGGAGGTCCGCCTGAATGGCACCAGCGGCCGCCAGCACCCGGCCGGTGTTGCGGAAGCTCGTCGACAGCAGCTGCACCGGCGCCGGGCGATTGCGCGCGGAGGCGAAGTCGGTCGTGAACCGGCGCAGGTTCCCCGCGCTCGCACCGCGCCAGCCATAGATCGACTGGCACGGGTCGCCAACCGCAGTCACCGGGTGCCCGCGGCCGAAAAGCGCGCGGAGCAGCACGAGCTGTGCGTGTGAGGTGTCCTGGTATTCGTCGAGGAGAACGACCTGGTAACGGGCTCGTTCCAGCTGGCCCACGCCCGGATGGCGAGTCGCGATCGTGGCTGCGATGGCCATCTGGTCGCCGTAGTCCATGACCTCCCTGACCGCCTTGGCGCCGGCGTACGCCGCCACCAGCGGCAGCAGTTGCTCGCGCGTGCGCTGGGTCTTCAGCACGTCAGCGATGGCTCTCGGGACCTTGCCGGCGGCGGCCGCGATCTCGTCCTCAATCCAGTGGCCGACCGCGACGACGTCGTCGGGACCGCGGAGGTGCTCGGCCAGCTCACCGGCCAGTGCCAGCACCGCCGCGGTTACCGTGGCCGGGGTCCACTCCATCGCGTCCATCGGGCCCTCGTAGGCGCTGACCACCTTGGCCGCCAGTTGCCAGCAGACCGCGGGAGTAATCAGTCGCACCGATGGCTCAAGCCCCTCGCGCAGCGCATGGTCCGCGACCAGCCGGCCCGCGTACGCGTGATAGGTCGAGATGACCGGCTCGCCGGCCAGCTCGTCCTCGTCGCTCGCATCAGCCACGCTGATCCCCGCCCGCCGCAAGGCGCCGAGCCGGGAGCGAACACGCTCGGCCAGCTCCCCCGCCGCCTTGCGCGTGAACGTGAGCCCGAGCACCCGCTCGGGCCGCACGAGCTGGTTGGCCACGAGCCACACCAGCCTTGCCGCCATCGTCTCGCTCTTGCCGGACCCGGCGCCCGCGATGACTGCCATCGGGCCGAGCGGTGCGCCGATGACCGCCGCCTGTTCGGCGGTGGGTGGCTGTGCGCCGAGCATCCGGGCTAGCTGCGCCGGGCTGTAGCGCACGCGTGGCTGCGTCACGACGCTGACCGTGCGCGACTCCCTCACGACACCCGCCCTCCGCGCTCGTCGACTGGGCAGCAGGCCGCTACCGGGCACACTCGGCAGCCGGGGTTCGCCGTCGCCGTGAACACCGGCCCGGCCATGCCCGCGGCGACGGTCTCCACAAGCTGCCTGGCCCAGTCCGGGTCAGGGTCGTCGCTCAGGCTGCGCTGGGCCTGGATGCGCACGCTCGCCTTGAGCGCTGCCTTGCCGATGTGGACCAGCTCGGCGCCGCCCGGATCCACCAGGCCGAGCTGTTCGAACGCCCCGAGCAGGACCGCGAGCTGGTACACGCCGAGCTGCGGATTGCGGTCCAGGTCGCCATCCGAAGGCCGGGTACCCGTCTTCAGGTCCACGACGATTGCCGCGCCGTCCTCGTCCCGCTCAAGCCGGTCGACCTGACCAGTGATCGTGATGTCGCCCAGGCTGACTCGCAGCTTGTGCTCCACCGCGATCAGCTCGCGCGGGTTGCGCCGGTGCCACTCCAGGAACTTGGCCACCATCTGATCGGCCTGGGCCCGCTGCCGTGCGTTGTACCAGGAACTGCCGAAGTCAATGTGCTGCCAGAGTTCGTCGAGTCGCTTGGCCACCGCACCGTCATCGGCACCCTCGGCGGCCAGGGCCGCCGCGGCGTGGATGACGACGCCAAGGTGCTGCGCCGGGCCCGACGAGCCCACGCCGACGGCCGCCTCCAGGAGCCACCGGAGGCCACACTTGGCGAAGGACTCCACCTGGGATGGAGAGATCTGCACGCGACCGCCTATGCGCTCCCCCGCGGCAGTCTGCTCGGTCAACGCGTACCACTGCCGCGGGTGAGCGCCGCGCACGCCGGCGGCGGCAAGCCGAGCTAGCTGACCGGCGGCGGCCTCGCGCACGTGGGCGGGGAGGGTGCGGTCGGCCGCCGACCGTCGCAGATCGGCGGTCAGCGCCGGGAGCGACAGCCAGCGGCGTCCGGTCCCGGCCACCTGCTCGATCTCGACGTCATCGCCCGCCAGTTCAGCCAGGAACCGGGACGGCCGCTCCTCGGTGTCGTCCGCGCCGACCGCGGTGACGACGAGCGCGCGCCGAGCCCTGGTCACCGCGACGTAGAACAGCCGCCGCTCCTCGGCAAGAAGCCTGGCGCTCGCGGCCGCCGCGGCGGCGCCCGCAGTGCCGGCGTCGCGGCCGGCCATCACGTCCACGAGCTCTTCCATGCCCAGCAGCGAGCCGCGCTGGCGCAGGTCGGGCCAGGTACCCTCCTGCACCCCGGCGACGATGACCAGGTCCCACTCCAGGCCCTTGGCCTTGTGCGCGGTCAGCACGGCCACGCCGTCGGCGCGCGGGGCGCGCTCGGCCAGAGTGTCTCCGGCGATCTCCTGGCCGGCGATGCTGTCCAGGAACAGCCACGTCGAGCCCTGTGGCAGCCGGGCGGTGAACCTCGCCGCCGCGTCGAAAAGCGCAACCACGGCGTCGAGGTCCGCATCGGCAACCGCTCCGCGACTGCCGCCCGCGGCGCTGGCCGCCTGCCATCGCGGGCCAAGACCTGAGGCGTCCCAGACCGCCCAGAGGACGTCATGCGGCGTTCCGTTCCTCTCGGCCGCCCGCGCGACATCGAGCAGCGCGGTGATCCGGCGGGCGGCGGCCACCGCGGGCTCGGCGACATGCCCGTCGTCATCGCCCGGCGGCCAGCCTGCCTGCGCCAGCTCCCGCGGATCGCGCAGCGCGGCGGCGACCGGCTCCTCCGCCGGC
>JASIBJ010000021.1 GCA_030045215.1 Streptosporangiaceae bacterium
GCCATGTTGAAGACGCCCGGATCACCGCCCGGGTAGGTCTCGGCGCCGAGCGCCAGGACCCGGTCCGCGGGCAGGCCCGTCTCCGCTCCGTCCGCGACATTGCGGGCTACGAGGTCAAGCGGAAACCGGTCGATGCCAGCCGCCTCCGGCGTATGCGTCGTGAACACGGTCCCGGCCCGGCACATCTCCAGGGCCTCGTCAAAGTCCAGGCCCTGCCGCACGTACTCCCTGATGCGCTCCAGCCCGAGGAATCCGGCATGGCCCTCGTTGGTGTGGAATACCTCGGGCGAAGGATGCCCGGTACGGGCACAGTAGGCCCGCACCGCGCGGACTCCGCCGACGCCGAGCAGCAGTTCCTGCCGGAGCCGGTGGTCGGTGCCACCGCCATACAGCCGGTCGGTGACCTCGCGCAAGCTTGGGTCGTTCTCCTCCACGTAGGAGTCGAGCAACAGCAGCGGCACCCGGCCGACCTCTGCTACCCAGATCTGGGCGCTCAGTGTCAGGTCATCGGCCAGGGCGACGCGAACCCGGATGGCGGACCCGTCGTCCCCGCGCAGCAGCGTGATCGGCAGTCCGTTCGGATCGGAGGCGGGGTAGCGCTCGGCCTGCCAGCCCTCCAGCGACAGCGACTGCGTGAAATAGCCGTGCCGGTAGAACAGTCCGACACCGATAAGCGGTACGCCAAGGTCGCTGGCAGCCTTCAGGTGGTCTCCGGCCAGGATGCCGAGCCCGCCGGAGTACTGCGGTAGCGCCTCGGTGATGCCGTATTCGGGCGAGAAGTAGGCGATGGCCGATGGCATGCCCGTGCCCGGGCCTGCCACCGCCTGGTACCAGCGCGGCTCAGTCAGGTAGTCCCGCAGCTCATTGGCGGCATCACCCAGCCGGCGCAGATACTTGTCGGCGGAGGCCAGCGCGGTCAGCCGACCCTGGTCAACCTTGGCAAGCAGCGCCACGGGGTCGGACTCGGCCAGCTCGCGGCTGCCGGGATCAATCGCGTCGAAGAGGGCCCTGGTCTGCGGGTGCCATGACCAGCGCAGATTCAGCATCAGCGAGCGCAGCGGCTCCAGTGGCTCTGGCAGGACGGGGTGGATGGTGAACCGGCGGATAGCTCTCACGCACAGCGACCTTAATGGCTACGGCGGGGTGGCGCGTCCACAGCCCCTGGCAACCGGCTGACTCCCCGCTGGCACGGTGCATGCCCGGGGCTGGCTGGATTCATGCCGGCGGGCCCCGGCGGGCATTGGCCGCCGGGCGGATGGGTAGCTTTCATCCGTGATCGGACGGATCCCCATACTGGATGTGCAGCCGGTGCTTGACTGCGGCGGCCTGCCAGCCAAAGCGGTCACCGACGAGACTTTCCAGGTCACTGCCACGGTGTTCCGTGAAGGCCATGAGATGCTGGGCGCCGCCGTCGTGCTGACCGATCCGGACGGGACCGAGTCCCCGCTGGTGATCATGCACGAGCTGACGCCGGGAACCGACCGCTACGGCACCGACGTGACGCCTGACCGCGAGGGCCTGTGGCACTTCCGGGTCGAGGCGTGGGGCGACCGGATCGCACACTGGCGGCACGACGCCGCCATCAAGATCCCCATTGGCCAGGACGCCGAGCTGATGCTGGCCGCGGGGGCGCTCCTGCTGGAACGCGCCGCGGCCCAGATCGCGAAGCCCGAGTCGATGGCGCCGGCCAGGGCGCGCGAGGCACGGGCTGCCCGCAAGGCCCTGCGCAGTGCCGCTCGTCAGCTAGCCGACTCCGAGGTGCCGCCCCTCGATCGGCTGGCGATCGCCATGAGCTCGATCGTTGACGCAGCGCTGGCGGCGTTCCCGCTGCGCGAGCTGCTGACCTCCTCGCCAGAGTGTCCGCTGATCGTGCACAGGCAGCGAGCGCTCTACGGCGCCTGGTATGAGTTCTTCCCGAGGTCCGAGGGCGCGCAGGTCGACCCGGCGCACCGGCGCAAGCCGAAGTCAGGCACGCTGCGCACCGCGGCCATGCGCCTGGACGCCATTGCCGACATGGGTTTCGACGTCGTATACCTGCCGCCGATCCACCCGATCGGCACCACCGAGCGCAAGGGCCGGAACAACACGCTCATGGCCAGGTCGGCCGATCCGGGCTCACCTTGGGCCATTGGCTCACCGGAGGGCGGCCATGACGCCATCGACCCTGGGCTCGGCACGTTCGCCGACTTCGACGCGTTCGTCGCCAGGGTCCGCGAGCTCGGCATGGAGGTCGCCATGGACCTCGCGCTGCAAGCCTCGCCCGACCACCCGTGGGTCACCAAGCACCCGGAGTGGTTCACGACCAGGGCCGACGGGTCGATTGCCTACGCCGAGAATCCGCCCAAGAAGTACCAGGACATCTATCCGCTGAACTTCGACAACGACCCTGAGGGCATTTACGCCGAGGCGCGCAGGCTGGTCAGGCACTGGATGGATCACGGGGTGAGGATCTTCCGGGTGGACAACCCGCACACTAAACCGCTGCCGTTCTGGCAGCGGCTGCTGGCCGACATCGCGCAGACCGATCCGGATGTCCTGTTCCTGGCCGAGGCGTTCACCAGGCCCGCGATGATGCACACCCTCGCCAAAATCGGCTTTCATCAGTCTTATACGTACTTCACCTGGCGTAATACCGCTGCGGAGCTGACCGAATACCTGCAAGAGCTGTCGGGCCCGGCGGCGGCGTACATGCGGCCCAACTTCTTCGTCAACACACCTGACATCCTGTCCCAGTACCTGCAGCACGCCGGACCGAGCGCGTTCCGGGTCAGAGCGGTCCTTGCGGCAATGCTGACGCCTTCCTGGGGCGTCTACTCGGGTTACGAGCTGTGCGAGAACATCCCGCTGGTGCCTGGCAGCGAGGAATACCTGGATTCGGAGAAGTACGCCTACCGTCCGCGGGACTGGGATGGGGCGGCAGAACTCGGCCTGACGATCGCACCGTTCATTACCAGGCTAAACGAGATCAGGCGGGCGCATCCGGCCCTGCACTGGCTGCGCAACCTGCGGTTCCACTACAGCGACCAGCCGGATGTCCTCTGCTTTTCCAAGCGAACCGGCGCGCCCCAGACGGCGGTCAGTGACACCGTTCTCGTCGTGGTAAACCTGGACGCCGGAGGTGCGCGTGAAGCTACTGTCTGGCTTGACACCGATGCTCTCGGAGTCGACGCGGGCGCTGGGTTCACGGTCACCGACGAACTGACCGGACAGGCTTACCGCTGGGGCCAGGCGAACTACGTGCGGCTGGACCCGGCCATCGCGCCTGCGCACATCTTCACCGTGCGCTGAGTGAGACCGGCGTACCCCGGCGCACGGTAAGCGGCAGGAACCAGGGAAGCTGGAAGCCGGACCAAAGGCAGTAAGCAGCAGGAGCGGGAGTGACCAACGCCACGCATCCGGCCCGTGAGCGCAAGACAGCAGAGCCGGAGCCGGAGTTCGAGACGGCCGCGAACGCGCCCGTACCCGACTCATTCTCGTTCGAGACCCCCAGGGACCCGTACTGGTTCAAGCGCGCGGTGTTCTATGAGGTCCTGATTCGCGGGTTCCACGACTCGAACGCCGACGGCACCGGAGACATCAGGGGGCTGATCTCACGCCTGGATTACCTGCAGTGGCTTGGCATCGACTGCATCTGGCTGCTGCCTATTTATGACTCCCCGCTGCGGGATGGCGGTTACGATATTTCCGATTTCACTGCTATATTGGATGAATTCGGGACCATCGGTGACTTCGTCGCGCTGGTTGAGCAGGCGCACGCGCGCGGCATCCGGGTCATCGCCGACCTGGTCATGAACCACACCAGCGACCAGCATCCGTGGTTCCAGGCCTCCCGCAGTGATCCGGACGGGCCGTTCGGCGACTTCTACGTCTGGTCCGACAACGACGGCAGGTACCCCGACGCACGGGTGATCTTCGTCGACACCGAGCAGTCCAACTGGACTTTCGACCAGGTCCGCGGCCAGTACTACTGGCACCGGTTCTTTTCCCACCAGCCCGACCTCAACTATGAGAACCCGAACGTCCAGGATGCGATGATCGAAGTGCTGCGGTTCTGGCTCGATCTCGGCATCGACGGGTTCCGGCTGGATGCGGTGCCGTATCTGTATGAGCGCGAGGGCACCAACTGCGAGAACCTGAAGGAGACCCACGAGTACATCAAGCGGGTACGGGCCGAGATCGATCGGCTCTACCCGGACCGGGTGCTCCTGGCCGAGGCGAATCAATGGCCGGCTGACGTTGTCGAGTACTTCGGTGACCCAGGCTCCGGCGGCGACGAGTGCCACATGGCGTTTCACTTCCCGCTGATGCCGCGCATCTTCATGGCCGTCCGCCGCGAACAGCGCTATCCCATCTCCGAGATCATGGCGCAGACCCCGCAGATCCCGTTCGGTTGCCAGTGGGGCATATTCCTCCGCAACCACGACGAGTTGACGCTGGAGATGGTGACCGACGACGAGCGTGACTACATGTACGCCGAGTACGCCAAGGACCCGCGGATGAAGGCGAACATCGGGATCAGGCGCAGGCTCGCCCCGCTGCTCGACAACGACCGCAACCAGCTCGAGCTGTTCACCGCGCTACTGCTGTCGCTGCCCGGCTCGCCGGTCATGTACTACGGCGACGAGATCGGGATGGGCGACAACATCTGGCTCGGCGACAGGGA
>JASIBJ010000165.1 GCA_030045215.1 Streptosporangiaceae bacterium
GTCAGCGATCCGCTTGCGCAGCGGCTGCGGGTCCACCCCGTGCTCCCGGTTGTACGCGACCTGCCGGTCGCGGCGGCGGTTGGTCTCGTCAATCGCGCGCTGCATCGAGGGCGTCACCTTGTCCGCATACATATGCACCTGGCCGGACACGTGGCGGGCCGCGCGGCCGATCGTCTGGATCAGGGAAGTGCCCGAGCGGAGGAACCCCTCCTTGTCCGCGTCCAGGATCGAGACCAGCGAGACCTCGGGCAGGTCCAGGCCCTCGCGGAGCAGGTTGATCCCGACCAGCACGTCGTACTCGCCTAGGCGCAACTCACGGAGCAGCTCGACCCGGCGCAGCGTGTCCACCTCGCTGTGGAGGTAACGCGCTCGGATGCCCAGCTCCAGCAGGTAGTCAGTGAGGTCCTCGGCCATCTTCTTGGTCAGCGTCGTGACCAGGACCCGCTCGGACTTCTCGGCCCGGTCCCTGATCTCGCCGACCAGGTCATCGATCTGGCCCTTGGTCGGCTTGATGACGACCTCGGGATCGACCAGGCCGGTGGGCCTGATCACCTGCTCGGTGACCTCGCCGCCGGTACGCTGCAGCTCGTACGGCCCGGGGGTGGCCGACAGGTACAGCGTCTGGCCGATCCGGTCGCCGAACTCGTCCCAGGTCAGGGGCCGGTTGTCGATTGCGCTCGGCAGCCTGAACCCATGCTCCACCAGCACTCGCTTCCTGGACACGTCGCCCTCGTACATGGCGCCGATCTGCGGCACCGTGTTGTGCGACTCGTCGATCACGAGCAGGAAGTCCTCGGGGAAGTAGTCAAGCAGCGTGTTCGGCGGGCTGCCGGCCTCGCGGCCGTCGATGTGCCTGGAGTAGTTCTCGATGCCCGAGCAGCTACCGACCTGGCGCATCATCTCGATGTCATAGCTGGTACGCATCCGCAGCCGCTGCGCCTCAAGGAGCTTTCCGAGCCGCTCCAGCTCGGCCAGCCGCTCCTCCAGCTCGGCCTCGATGCCGGCGATCGCGCGCTCCATCCGCTCGGGCCCGGCCACGTAGTGCGAGGCCGGGAAGATGTACAGCTCGTCGTCCTCGCTCATCACCTCGCCGGTCAGCGGGTGCAGCGTCATGAGCCGCTCGATCTCATCGCCGAACATCTCGATCCGGACGGCTAGCTCCTCGTACTGCGGGATCACCTCGATGGTGTCGCCGCGCACCCGGAACGTGCCACGCGTGAAGGACAGGTCGTTGCGCGTGTAGTGCATCCCGACGAGCTTGCGCAGCAGCCCGTCCCGCTCGATCGTGTCCCCGACCTTCACCTTGAGCATCCGGTCGACGTACTCCTGCGGCGTGCCGAGGCCGTAGATGCACGACACCGACGCGACCACGATCGTGTCCCGCCGGGTCAGCAGCGAGTTCGTGGCCGAGTGCCGGAGCCGGTCGACCTCGTCGTTGATCGAGGAGTCCTTCTCGATGTAGGTGTCGGTCTGCGGAACGTAAGCCTCGGGCTGGTAGTAGTCGTAGTAGGAGACGAAGTACTCGACTGCGTTCTTGGGCAGCATCTCCCGCAGCTCGTTCGCAAACTGCGCCGCCAGCGTCTTGTTCGGCAGCATCACCAGCGCCGGGCGCTGGAGCTTCTCGGCCAGCCAGGCCACTGTCGCCGTCTTGCCCGTTCCGGTGGCGCCAAGAAGCACGGTGTCCTTCGCGCCGCCGCTGATCCGGCGCTCCATCTCCGCGATGGCGTTCGGCTGGTCGCCGGCTGGCACCATGTCCGTGACGACCTCGAACGGCGCGACGCTGCGCTGCAGGTCAGTGACGGGGCGCATCGCACCTCCTGTGCTCATCCATCCGGGCGTGCCTGCCCGGCAGGCGCGTCACGTGTCCACTGTAGGGCGGGGCTATGACAGTGCGGACCGTTCCTGATGGGACGCTACTCGCCGGGCGCAGGCCGCCCAACCCGAGCTCTCCTGGGCACCCCGCGGCCGAGCCGGTCCGCGCGTGCGCGCTGCTGCCCATCGCCGCAACAAGTAACAACCATCGGCCGGCAGACGTTCCCGCCGTCACCGAGGCGACCGGACAAAACTCCTCAACCATGATGAAGCCGTCGCACTCCCGGCCACTTGTCCTGTGCATACCAGATCAAAGCATGATGAAAACCCAAGAATCGGCGGGCAGCGTGAGGACGTACAGGGGAGTCGGCGGCGGACCCGGCCAGCCGCGATCGGTCCCCGGCCCTAGGGTCCGGTGACAGAGCAGCTAGCTGCTGGCTGCCAACGCGCCGCGCCTGCGCAACTCGGCCCACAGGTCACCGGCCTGGCGGTCGAGTTCGGCCAGCGACCCCGAGTTGTCGACCACCATCCCGGCGATCCCCAGGCGCTGCTCCCGGCTGGCCTGAGCGGCAATCCGCGCACGGGCCTGCTCGCGGCTCATGCCCCGCAGCCGCACCAGCCGGTCCAGCTGAATCCGCGGCGGCACGTCGACCACCACGACCAGGTCATAGCCGTCCGCAAGATTGTTCTCGGCGATCAGCGGCACGTCATGGACGACGATCGCGCCCGGTCCCGCACTGTCCTCAAGCTCGCGCATGCGCGCGCTTACCCGCGGGTGGACGATCGCGTTCAGCCTCGCCAGCTTGTCCGGGTCGGCGAACACCAGGTCGGAGAGTTTCGCCCGGTCCAGGCAGCCGTCGGCAGCCAGGATGCCGGGACCGAACGCGGCTACGACCTCGGCCAGCCCGGCGGTGCCAGGCGCGACCACCTCCCTGGCGATCAGGTCGGCGTCGATGACGATGGCGCCCTGGGCGGCCAGGCGCCGCGATACCTCGCTCTTGCCGGCGCCGATCCCGCCGGTCAGCCCGACTCTCAGCATGGTGCGGAGCAGCATGGTGGCGAGGCTGGCCAAGATGGCGATGGCGGGCTGCCCGTGTCCTGCACGGGCCGCCCGCCACCGAAGCTAGCCGGATC
>JASIBJ010000166.1 GCA_030045215.1 Streptosporangiaceae bacterium
GCTGCCGACGGCTCCGCGATGCTGACGGGCTCCGTGGAGCATGGGCTACTTTGTGGCTCGCAGGCATCGCGCTGATGGTCCCGGTGGCGAGCTGGCATACTTCCGCGCCAGAGGTCTGGAGCTGTACCAGAAACCTGGGGTGCGCCTTCACCGGCTACAAGTATGCCGTCGTGAGCTGGGGACAGCTGGCAGTCCTCGCCGGCTACCTTGCAGTCTGTGCCGCGATGATCCTGATACTGCGCCGGCCAGCCGGACGCCAGCTGAGCGCCCGCTACACGCCTGACGGGGCGGTCGCCGGGCAGGACGTCACCCGGCCGGCTTGACGGCCCGGATAGTGGCCGAGTGCAGGCCTGGCGCGGCGGCTGCCTTGGTCCAGCGACCGCCTTTGCGCATCAGCCAGGGACGCCCTCACGAGGAGTTGGAGTCAGAGCCGCGTGGTCCACTCGACTACGAGCCGACACTGTTGGTTAGGCAGAGCCCGAGTGTGGGTTCTAGTGCGGTCCGTTCCAGCGACGCCAAACTTCCCCAGCCAGCGGGTTTGTCAGCCTGGTGTCAGCTTCTGGGGTGGTTGAGGGCTGTCGGCGGCTGTGCGGTGAGTTTGCCGGCCTTGTGCCGGCCGCCGGGTCATGGTCTGTGCCGCTCCCGCGGGCGAGAAGTGGCCTCGCGGCGTTGTCCTGGCCGGCCCCGGCGCATGAAGTGGGAATGAGCCCAGCCGCGCCGCCACCTGCGCAAACGCGAGGTGCGAGCGAGGCTGACCGGTGTTAGCGCAGGTCAGACGTCTTGTCCGCGCGAGACCGGGAGTGCGGCAAACACCCGCGCGCGGCCGCTGACGCACCGTTCGTCCAGAGATCGCCTAAGTTCATGATTACCGCAGCCCGTCTGGGGAAGCCTCCACAATATGAACTGCCTGTAACCGCCAACAGGGCTGAGGAGCGGATGCGATCTCGGGTGTTCCATACTGGGGAGCCGGCCGCGGACGTGGAGTTCTGCCTGGTTTTCCCCGGCGAAGCCTTGAGCGTCCCTGTGATGCGCCGGGTCCTCGGCGACACCCTCATTCGCCTCGGGATTGACGACACGTGCGTCGGCGACATCTTGCTCGCGGTTACCGAAGCCTGCTCCAACGTCGTGCGGCATGCCGGACCAGGCCGGCGGTATGAAGTCGTGGCCCACGTGGGCAGCAAGCGGTGCCTCCTGGAGGTCGTTGACGGCGGTCGCGGCGTCGATGGGGCGAGCCGCCAGCGGCCCAGGATCCGCCGCCCGGCTGCTCGCCTGCGTCGGCATCCGGTGGCTGGCAGGCTCCGGCGCCACTCCTCGGGGCCCGTCTCCGCACCCGCGTCAACGACCGCTCTGCGCGGCCGGATCGCGCGGCCCCGGCGGCGAGCGCGCGAGCGCGCGATCGCCCAGCTGCCCGAGTCCGGCCGCGGGCTGGCCATCATGCGCGCCTGCGTGGACGACGTGACCATGCGGAGTAGACCGGGGCAGGGCACGGTCGTTTCCCTGCAAAAGCGCATCGAATGGCGCAGCGATGCTCCGCTCGCGCGCATGCCGGCGTCGCAGCTAAGGGACGCTGGCTGAGCAGGTAGCCTCCAAGCATGCGCCGCCCGCGAGGACGTCGATCACAGGGAGCAACGCCTGGGACTGCGGGCTCACCGTGGTGAGCTCGCGAGGTCGAGGGGCGACCAGAATCGGTGTTATCACCTTCCCCGGCTCCCTCGATGACCAGGACGCCGTGCGCGCCGTCCGCCGGGCAGGCGGCGAGCCGGTTGAGCTGTGGCACGGGAACGCCAGCCTGCGGGGCGTCGACGCGGTCATCCTGCCCGGCGGCTTCTCCTACGGTGACTACCTGCGTACCGGGGCAATTGCACGATTCGCCCCGGTTATGACCGAGCTGATTCCGGCGGCCGCCCAAGGCCTGCCGGTCCTGGGGATCTGCAACGGATTCCAGATCCTGTGCGAGGCGCATCTGCTGCCAGGGGCGCTGACTCGCAACGCCGGGCTGCGGTTCATCAACAGGGACGTCACGATCCGGGTCGAGAATGCCTCGACCGCCTGGACCAGCCAATACCAGGCCGGACAGGAGATCACGGTGGTGCTGAAGAGCGGCGAGGGCGCTTACATGGCCGATGCTGGGACGCTCGCGGAGCTTGAAGCCGGCGGCCAGGTCCTCGCACGGTACACGGGCGGCAACCCGAACGGGTCGGTTAGCGACATCGCCGGTGTGACCAACGCCGCGGGCAACGTGGTCGGCCTGATGCCGCACCCTGAGCACGCCATCGACGTCCTAACCGGCCCGGCCGACGAAGGGCTCGGCTTCTTCACCTCCGTCCTGCACGCGGTAGCGCTCACGTGAGCGCAGCTCAGGCCGCCGGCCAGGACACGCCCGCCCAGGACACCGTCGCCCAGGCGGTGCTGACGCCCGACCACAAGCAGCCGTTCGCCGAACTAGGCCTCACCGCCGGTGAGTTCGAGCGGGTGACCGGCCTCCTCGGCCGGCGCCCCACCGACGCCGAGCTGGCCATCTACTCGGTCATGTGGAGCGAGCACTGCTCGTACAAGTCCTCTCGCAAGCACCTGCGGCAGTTCGCCGAGAAGGCTCCCCAGACCGGCGTGCTGCTCGCCGGCATCGGCCAGAACGCCGGCGTGGTCGACATCGGTCAGGGGTATGCCATCACCTTCAAGATCGAATCGCATAACCACCCCTCGTTCGTGGAGCCGTTCCAGGGCGCGGCGACCGGCGTGGGCGGCATAGTCCGGGACATTCTCGCCATGGGAGCGCGGCCCGTTGCGGTGATGGATGCGCTGCGGTTCGGGCCGGCTCAGGCACCGGACACGCGCAGGGTGCTGCCGGGCGTGGTCGGCGGCATCTCCTTCTACGGCAATTGCCTTGGCCTGCCCAACATCGGCGGTGAACTGGCGTTCGACCCTTGTTACGTCGGGAACCCGCTGGTGAACGCGCTGTGCGTCGGCGTGCTCCGGCACCGCGACCTGAAGGTCGCGGCGGCCACGGGCCCGGGCAACAAGGTCATCCTGTTCGGCTCGCGCACCGGCCCGGACGGCATCGGCGGAGCCTCGGTCCTGGCGAGCGCCTCATTCGCGGGCGGGGGCGAGGGCGCCAAGCGGCCGAGCGTGCAGGTCGGCGACCCATTCATGGAGAAGCTGCTGGTTGAGTGCTGCCTGGAGCTGTATCACGCGGACCTCGTGGTCGGCATCCAGGACCTGGGGGCGGCCGGCGTGGCCTGCGCAACCACCGAGCTCGCGGCCGCTGGCGGCACCGGCATGCGGGTCAGGCTCGACGCTGTGCCGCTGCGCGACTCCTCGCTCGGGCCGGCCGAGATCCTGATGAGCGAGTCCCAGGAACGGATGATGGCGATCGTCAGCCCGGCGAACGTTGAGCAGTTCCTGGCTATCTGTGCTAAGTGGGACGTCCAGGCGACCGAGATCGGAGAGGTGACCGATTCCGGGCGGCTCGAGATGACCTGGAATGGCGATCTCGTGGTCGACATCCCGCCCGGTAGCGCCGCAGACGACGGGCCGGTGTACGACCGGCCGACGAGCCGGCCAGCGGACCAGGATGCGCTGCAGGCCGACGACCCTGGCCGTCTGCCACGACCGGAGGCACGGGACTCTGGCGGGCTGCGCGCCGCGCTGCTGGCCGTGCTCGGCTCGCCGGACGCCGCGGACAAGACCTGGGTGACCGAGCAGTACGACAGATACGTCCGTGGTGACACCGTGCTGGCCATGCCGCATGACGCGGGCCTGCTGCGGGTCGATGAAGAAACCGGCCTGGGCGTTGCCCTGTCGACCGATGGCAACGGCAGGTATTGCCAGCTCGACCCCTATACCGGAACGCAGCTGGCCCTGGCCGAGGCGCACCGCAATGTCGCGGTGACCGGCGCGCGGCCACTGGCGGTCACTAACTGCCTCAACTTCGGTTCGCCGGAGGATCCCAGGGTGATGTGGCAGTTCACCGAGGCGGTACGCGGTCTCGCCGACGGCTGTCTCGCGCTGGGCACGCCAGTGACCGGCGGGAACGTCAGCTTCTACAACCAGACCGGCGGCACGCCGATTCAGCCCACCCCCGTGATCGGGCTGCTCGGCGTCCACGACGACGTCCGGCACCGGGTCCGGTCCGGCTTCGAGGCGGCCGGAGCGAGCATCGTGCTGCTCGGCGACACCAAGGCCGAGTTCGGCGGGTCGCTGTGGGCATGGGTGACGCACGGTCATCTGGGCGGCCGCCCGCCGGAAGTCGACTTCGCCGCGGAGCAGCGCCTCGCGCGCGTGCTGGTGACGGCGGCAGGCCGCGGCTTGCTGCAGGCTGGTCATGACCTGTCCGACGGCGGGCTCGCGATCGCTCTCGCCGAGTCCTGCCTGGTCGGCGGTACCGGCTGCTCGGTCACGCTGCCCGGCGATCCGTTCACGTTCCTGTTCAGCGAGTCCGCCGCGCGGGCGGTCGTCGCGGTGATGCCCGGCGCCGACGAGGAATTCGCCGGTCTCTGCGCCGACCAGGGTCAGTCCGCGTCCGTGATCGGAGTGACCGGCGGCCCGTCGCTGCAAGTGACGGGCGCCTTCGAGATCTCGCTGTCGGAGCTGGCCGACGTACATAGACAGGCACTGCCGAAGTTGCTTGCCCTGTCTGGCTAGTTGGCGCTCCACCAGAACGCGAGCAACTCGCTGACCGGCTTGGCCGGACTGCAGGGTGCGAGGCCGGCTCCGCCGGCGGGGCTGACAGTAGCGGCGATCTGGCTGATGCACTTGCTGCTGCCGGAGTTCTCGAATTCGTAAAAATCGTGTCCTGACGTCAAGACCGCGCTGCCGAGGCGCTGCCAACGCTGATCGGGGCTGTTCACATCGCAGTGCTGCAGGGCCAGCGACGGGTGGTCGGCCGGTCCCCTGGACGCTAGGCACTGGCCCGTCGGGAGGTAGATGAAGATGTAGGTGCCCCCCGCCATCTGGTCGGCCGTCCACTCTGGCGTTCCGTTGACCGCCTCGGACTGCGGGACCGGGCTGAACGTCGGCGAAACCTGCGGACTGAGCAGCTGCACCATGCCGCTGGCACTCGTCGACGGCGGCACCTCGCCGATCAGGCCGACCGTCTGAACGCCGAGCACCTTCTCCGGCAGCGAAACCGGGTGCACCGGCTTAGCCGGATGAAAGGCCACGAGATACGCCGCGGTTCCTGCGCCGGCGAGCACAACTATCGCACCTAGCCCGGTCATGATGGGCACCCAGGAACCCCGCGCTCGGGGCCTTACCGTGCGCCGCTGACCTGGCATACCGAAACGCATACCACTCGACCGACCCAATGCGGTGGGATGTCATGAAAAACCGGAAGCTATTTTGCATCTCGCCCTCTGAGCGCGCTGGCAGGGGATGACGTTCGCGCACGGCCGGGCCGGGCAGTAGCCTTGCCAGGCGTGCCCGCCCGTGGCTTTGACGTCGACCGGGCCCTGGCCGCCGTGAACGAGCAGCGGTCGGCGCTCGGGCATCCGCCGTTCGCGGGCCCGATCACCCCCCGCGGGGTCGGCCAGGCGAGCCTGGCGGCGGTTGCCGCGGCTTCCAGGGCAGGCCAGCAGCCGCAGCGAGCGGCCCTGCGGGCGGCGGTCAGCTACACCCTGGGCCTGCTGGCCGAGCGGGCGCCTGGCCGGTCAGTGGAGGTCCGGATCCCGCCCCTGGCCGCGGTCCAGTGCGTGCCGGGCCCCCGCCATACCCGCGGCACGCCGCCCAACGTGATCGAGACCGACCCACTGACCTGGCTTGAGCTGGCCACCGGCCAGCTTGCCTGGTCAGCGGCCGTGGCCAGCGCCCGAGTCCGGGCAAGCGGTCAGCGGGCCGACATCTCCGCCTATCTTCCGCTGGTGTCGCCGGACACCTCCGGCCCCGCGGGTAACTAGACTTACCTAGTGCTCAAGCCCGATGGCCGCGTGTCGCTCGATCCCGATCAAGCTGACCAGCCGCCGAGGGACGCATGCGGCGTGTTCGGCGTCTGGGCGCCGGATGAAGAGGTCGCGAAGCTGACCTATTACGGCCTGTACTCGCTGCAACATCGAGGTCAGGAGTCTGCCGGGATTGCCGTCAGCGACGGCTCGAGGATCGTCGTCTACAAGGACATGGGACTGGTGGCCCAGGTCTTCGACGAGTCGGTGCTGAACACGCTGCGCGGGCACGTGGCGATCGGGCACTGCCGGTACTCCACCAGCGGCTCATCGGTCTGGGAGAACGCGCAGCCAACGTTCCGCGCGACACCAACGGCCAGCCTGGCTCTCGGCCACAACGGCAACCTGATCAACACTCTCGAACTGGCCGCTCAGCTCGGCCTGCCTGTGGGCGCCATGGCCAGGCGGGCCACCTCGGACACCGACGTACTGACTGCCCTGTTCGCGGCCAGCGGGCCGATCGGCGACGGCGGGCAACAGGCGACCCATCCCGGTGTGGAAGCTGCGGCGCTGGCCGCACTGCCGCTGGTCAGAGGTGCGTTCTCGCTGGTCTTCATGGACGAGCAGACGCTCTATGCGGCACGCGACCCGCAGGGTTTCCGGCCGTTGGTGCTTGGCCGGCTGGCCAGGGGCTGGGTGGTAGCGAGCGAAACCGCGGCCCTGGACATTGTCGGCGCCGCGTTCGTCCGTGAAATTGAGCCGGGCGAGATGGTGGCCATCGACGAAGACGGCGTGAGGTCACACACGTTCGCGCCCGCCGCACCGAAGGGCTGCGTGTTCGAGTACGTCTACCTGGCCAGGCCGGATACGGCCATCGCCGGCCGCAGCGTCCAAGATGCCCGGGTCGAGGTGGGACGCAGGCTCGCCGCCGAGCATCCGGCCGACGCCGACCTGGTCATCGGCGTGCCGGAGTCCAGCACGCCAGCCGCGATTGGGTATGCGCAGGCCAGCGGCATCCCTTACGGGCAGGGGCTGGTGAAGAACTCCTACGTGGGGCGGACGTTCATCCAGCCCAGCCAGACCATCAGGGAGCGCGGCATCCGGCTGAAGTACAACCCGCTCAAGGACGCGATAGCGGGCCAGCGGCTGGTCGTGGTGGACGACTCGATCGTGAGGGGCAACACTCAGCGGGCCATCGTCACCATGCTGCGCGAGGCGGGCGCCGCGCAGGTGCACGTGCGGATATCCAGCCCGCCGGTGGCCTGGCCGTGCTTCTTCGGGATCGACTTCGCCAGCCGGGCCGAGCTCATGGCCGGAAACATGACTGTCGAGGAGATCAGGCAGTCGATCGGGGCCGATTCGCTGGGCTTCGTGTCGCTCGACACCCTGATCGCGGCCACGAGCGTGCCCGCAGAGCGGCTGTGCCACGCGTGCTTCGACGGCAAGTACCCGATTGCAGTGGCCGAAGGCGAGCGGGGCAAGCACCTGCTGGAGCCGGCCATAAGCGGCAAGGCGGCCGGGTGACGGACCGGCAAGGGCCGCCCGCACCCAGCCGGTACGCGCTAGCCGGCGTCGATGTTGAGGCTGGGGACAGGGCGGTCGAGCTGATGCGGGCGTCGGTCGCCAGGACCGCCGGGGGAGAGGTCATCGGCGGCCTCGGCGGGTTCGCCGGCCTGTTCGACGCCTCCAAGCTGACCGGGATGCGCCGTCCGCTGCTGGCCACCTCGACCGACGGCGTCGGCACCAAGGTCGCCATCGCGCGGCGCCTGGGCCGGTATGACACCATCGGGCTTGACCTGGTCGGCATGGTGGTGGACGACCTCGTGGTTTGCGGCGCGGAACCGCTATTCATGACCGACTACCTCGTCTGCGGCCGGGTGCAGCCAGAGCGAGTCGCCAGCATTGTGGCCGGCATTGCCGAAGGCTGCGTGCAGGCCGGTTGCGCGCTGATCGGCGGGGAGACCGCCGAGCACCCTGGACACTTCGGCCCCGACGACTTCGACCTGGCCGGGGCGGCCACCGGCGCCGTGGATGCCGACCGGCTGCTCGGGCCGTCGAGGGTGCGCGTCGGCGACGCCGTGCTGGCGCTTGCCTCCTCCGGCCTGCATTCCAACGGTTTCTCCCTGGTGCGCGCGATCGTCGATGACCCAGAGTCCGGGCTTGACCTGGCGGATCAGCCGGCCGAACTCGATCGGCCGCTCGGTGCCGAGCTGCTGACGCCGACCAGGATCTACGCCAGGGACTGCCTGGCCCTGGCCGAAAACTGCGACGTGCGGACGTTCGCCCACGTCACCGGGGGCGGACTGGCGGCGAACCTGGCCCGGGTCCTGCCACCAGGCGTCGAAGCCGTGCTGGACCGGGCCAGCTGGCAGCCTCCGCCGATCTTCCGGCTGCTCGCCGAGCGCGGCCGGGTGCCAGCGCGGGAGATGGAGCGGGTCTTCAACCTGGGCGTCGGCATGGTGGCGATCACGGCTCCCGCAGAAGCCGACCGCGCGATCCGGCTGCTCGCCGAGCGCGAGATCCCGGCCTGGATACTGGGGGAGATCGTCCCTGCGGGAGGTGCAGGAGGCCGTCCCCCCGAGCCAGCAGCAGCGGGGGGTACGGGGGGTCGTCCCCCCGAGCCAGCAGCAGCGGGGGGTACGGGGGGTCGTCCCCCCGAGCCAGCAGCAGCGGGCGTCGGGACAGTGCGGCTGTTCGGCCGTCACCGCGGATGACAGACCGTAGGTCACGGGAAACCCGACCTCAAGACGGGCACACGTCGTTAATGGCCGAAG
>JASIBJ010000167.1 GCA_030045215.1 Streptosporangiaceae bacterium
CGCGTCGGCCGGGTAGCCAACGAGCGGCGCGACCGGGCCTGGATGGGCGCCGACGAGAAGTGGCTGGGAGCCGAGGGTGGTCTCGCCCGCGGTCTTCGGGCCGGCCGTGCGGGCAACGTCGCCGCTGGCCTCGTGCCCGGTGGCGGGCGCATTGCGGAATTCCGCGATGAGATCAAGCGCCGCTTGCGGCAGCGCCGCGGAGCCGAGGTCTGCGCCGTTCGACAGCCCGGCCGACAACCTCGGCGCCAGGCGAGCCACGATCGAGGCCGAGGTTGGCCGGCTGCGCGGGTCGCGCTCCAGGCACGCGCGCACGATGTCGGCGAGTTCGGCCGGGAGTCCAGTCAGGTCCGGCGGCTCAGTGGCCAGCCGCACCAGGACGTCCATGACGGTCTCGCCCTCATAGGGCGCGTGGCCGGTAGCGGCGAACAGCGCCGTGGCTCCGAGCGAGAAGATGTCGCTGGCGGGTGTCGCCTGCCGAGTATCGCGGGCCTGCTCCGGTGCCATGTACGCGGGCGTTCCGATGCTGCCCCTGGTCACCGTGAGCTGGATCCGCTCGGCCGCCCTGGCGACCCCGAAGTCGATGACGCGTGGGCCGTCCGGCGACACCAGCACGTTCGAAGGCTTCAGGTCGCGGTGCACGAGCCCGACGCTGTGGATCGCCTCCAGCGCCTCGGCGCATCCCGCCGCGAGCCAGCGGACCGCCGCCGGGGGCAACGGTCCGCAGGTGCGCACCAGTTTGCTCAGTGACGGGGCGGGGACGTAGACGGTCGCCAGCCAGGGAACGTCGGCCTCGGAGTCGGCCGCAACGACGGCGGCCGTGAACGCTCCGCTTACCCGCCGGGCGGCGGCGACCTCCTGGCCGAAACGGGTACGGAAATCCGGCTCCTCCGCGAGCTCTGACTTGATCGTTTTGACGGCCACCAGGCGCCCGGCGGCCGACCGGCCGAGGTAGACCTGCCCCATCGCTCCAGCGCCGAGCCGGCCGAGCAAAACATAGCCACCGACCTGCTCTGGATCCCACCGGCGCAGCGGTTGCAATTGCGCTGACTGCACGGGCATGGTCTCCTCGCGTTAACCGATTAGCCATATAATGCCCACTCGCCCGGCCGACAGGGACTTTCTTTACCGACTTAAGATCATGACGTCTCGGTCCTGCCCGGTCGGAGCGCTGTCGGCCCCCCGGGCACCAAGCACGTCGATCACCGGGACGTCGGGCGCCTGGAGTTCAGAGGCGAGGGTCGACCGGCTCGGATTCCAGCGCGAGGACAGCAAAGACGCACTCGTGCACCCGCCAGAGCGGCTCGCCCAGCGCGACCCGGTCGACGGCCTCCAGCCCGAGCGCGTACTCGCGCACCGCGAGGGAGCGCTTGTGGCCGAGCCCGCGGTCGCGTAGCCGTGGCAGGTTCTCCGGCGTGGAGTAGTCGGGGCCGTAGATGATCCGCAAGTACTCCCGGCCGCGCACCTTCAGGCCGGGCTGCACGAGGCCGTGGCGGCCGCGGACGAGGTTGGCGGCCGGCTTGACGACCATGCCCTCGCCGCCAGCCGCGGTCAGCTCGGCCCACCACTGCGTCGCGGAGGCCACTGACTCCGGGTCTGTGGTGGAGACGAAGATCCGCCGGGTGGGTGCGATCAGGTCGGGCGCGGCCTTGACCAGCCGGTCGGCAATGTCGAGGTGCCAGGCGTGTGGCAGCCGGTGGCAGGCCGTTCCCTCGTAGGCAACCAGCTGGAACGGGGCGATCCGCACGCCGCCCAGCCCGTCCGTCGGCCAGCAGTAGCGCCGGTAGGCAGCGGTGAACGCCGCGGCGTTAGTCTCGCGCAACGCAGTGCGCGCGAGCAGGTCGGCCACATCCAGACCGCGATGAGACGCCTGCTCCAGCGCAGAGACGGCGGCCGGCAGCGCGCGGCGGGCGGCGGCGCCCACGGTTGCGTACTGGTCGCGGATCAGTGCGCCGGCCTTCGCGCTCCACGGCAGCAGTTCGGCGTCGAGCAGCAGCCAGGACGTGTCGAGATCGGTGAACAAGCCGGCGCTCTCGGCGGCCGCGGCCAGCCGCGCTACCAGTTGCGAGGTCAGCTCCGGCCCGAAAAACGGCCGTCCGGTCCTGGTCCACACCGCTCCTGCCGGCCCATCCGCCACGCCAAACCGCGCGCTGGCCGCCTCGGCGGAGCGGCACACGAGCGCCACCGCGCGCGAGCCCATGTGCTTCTCCTCGCACACCACGGCATCGACGCCGTCGCCGCGGTAGGCCTCGAACGCCTGGTCCGGGTGCTCGAGCGCGTCCGGCAGCATCGAGGTGGCGACAGGGCTCATGGTCGGCGGCAGGTACAGCAGCCAGCGCGGGTCGACCGCGAACCGGCTCATCACCTCCAGCGCCGCGGCTGCATTCTCGGGCCGCACGCCGATGCCCCTGTGGTAGCCGGTCTCGATCACGCGAGTTCCGAGCACGTCCCTGATGTCGAGCACCGTGGGCTCGCGCCGCGCCGCTGCGCCGAGCGAACCGGCCGGGCCGGCCGAGCCGGACGCGGTGGCACTGGCGGGAAACGGCCGGGCCGGCGCGTAGTAAATGGCGCCGGCCGGCACCGAGACGAGCTCCCGCTCCGGGT
>JASIBJ010000168.1 GCA_030045215.1 Streptosporangiaceae bacterium
GTGATCCCGACCCATCTGTTCTGCGGCCTGTGCTTCAACTGCCGCCGCGGATATACCGCCGCATGCCTGCGCGTCCGGCCAGGGAGCTTCGGAGCGGCCTACGGCTATGCCGGGATGGGCGCGTATCGCGGGGCGCAGGCTCAACTGCTCCGCGTTCCGTTCGCCGATGCGAACTGCGTTCGCGTCCCCGGCGAGCCCTTTGACGGCCTGGAAGACGACTTCGTCCTCCTGGCCGATGCCTTCGTGACCGGATGGCACGCGACCGAGCTCGCGCGCGTCGACCCCGGAACGACGGTGGCCGTCTTCGGGGCCGGGACCATCGGCCTGCTCGCGGCGTACAGCTCACTTATTCGGGGTGCCGCCGAGGTCTACGCCGTCGACTACATCCCCGAGCGCCTCGACAAAGCGGGCGAGATCGGAGCGACCCCGATCGACTTCACGAAGGGGGACCCGGTCGAGCAGATCCGCGAGCACCGGCGCCGGGCGGGCATCCCGATCGGAGAGGAGCCGATGGACGGGGTCAGGAAGGGGATCGACGCGGTCGGATTCCAGGCCCGTGACCGCGAGGATCCGACCCATGAGAACCCGACCCAGGTGATCTCGGACTTGGCGAGGCTCGTCGATCCGACCGGCAACATCGCTGTCGCCGGCGTGTACGCCCAGAAGGATCTCGCTCCGGCGCCCCAGGGCAGCGCGGACGGCCACATTCTCGCCCCGTGGGCGACGTTGTTCGACAAGGGCATATCGGTCGGCTTTGGGCGTACGCACGACCGGCGATACACGACGATGCTGCGTGACCTCGTCGTCGCGGGGCGAGCGCGGCCAAGCTCGGTCGTTACCAACCACGGCACCCTCGAGGACGCTCCGAACTTCTTCAAGATCTTCGACCGGCGCGCCGGCGGCATCGTGAAGGCGGTGCTGAGGCCGAACTGAATCCGCCGGATCGAGGTCGCGGACGGTGAGCTCGCCATCGGGGTGGTCAGCCGAGACGAAGCGGAATGTCCTCGTTGTCGTCCTCATCGTCGCGTCCGGCTCTTTGGACGCTGTCGGGTTCCTTCGCCTTGGCGGTGTTTTCACGAGCGTGATGACCGCCAACATGGTGCTGCTCGGCGTCTCCGCCGGGACGCATGACGCGGCGCTCGCTGCGCACGCTGGCGCCGCGTTCGCCGGCTACATTCTCGGGTCCTTCGCCGGATCCCGGCTTTCTGGTCACGCGGCGGACGACCAGCCGGTCTGGCCAGACCGGGTCAGCATGACGCTCGCCGTCGAACTTGCCGTGCTCACGGTGTTCGCGGCGTGGTGGGAGGCGACGGGCGGACATCCGCCCGGCGCTGAGACCTACGGGCTTCTTGCGGTAAACGCAATTGCGCTCGGGATTCAGAGTGCAGCGATACTGCGCTTCGGGATTTCTGGCCTGTCGACGACGTACTTGACCGGCACTCTCACGCAGTTCGTGGCCAGCTTGAGTCGCGGCCGCTTCCTTTCTCAAGGTCTCGCCAGCCTGCTCGCGGTCGTATCGGGCGGAGCCGTCGGGGCCGTGCTCGCGGTGGAAGCACCCCGGTTTGTGCCAGTCGTTCCGCTCGGCGCGGTTGCGCTCGTGCTTGCCGGATCCCACGTCGGCTTCCGCGCGGACCGATGACTGCTGAGCCGAGCGCGGGCGCGGCTCGGACCGCGTAACCCGCTTCTCGCCTGGGCCATCCGCCTGGCAGGATTCTCGGGTGACCGTTGCGCACTGCGACCTGGTTGTTCGCGGCGGGGCGCTGCTGACGCCCGGCCACCAGGAGATCGCTGACGTGGGTGTCAGCGATGGTCAGATAGCCCGGATCGGCGGCCCGATGACGGGCGAGGATGAGATCGACGCCACTGGCCTGCTTGTGCTCCCTGGCGGGATCGATGCGCATGTCCACCTTGTCTGCGCCGCCCTCGCCGAGGCGACCCGACAGGACGGGCCGATCTGGGTGGACGACTTCTGGTCCGGATCGCTTGCCGCTTTTGCCGGTGGCATCACCACGGTCGGGAACATGACGTTCCCGCTGGCTGGCGAGTCGATGACGGCGGCCGTGACGCGGGAGATGGCCGGCGCCGCGGCCGAGGCTGCAGCCGACTGGTTCTTGCACCCGGTGCTCGCCCAACTCACCGACACTACGGAAGCCGAGATTGCCGCCCTCGTCGCGGACGGGCACACCAGCATCAAGGTGTTCTTGACCGAACCCGGATTCACGGCCGAGGCACCTGGCCTGGCGCGAGCCGTGGCGGCGGCCGGCCGGGCCGGTTCCCTCACGCTCATGCACTGCGAAGACGGCGAGATGCTCGCCCGCGCCGGCCAGGAACTGATCGAGTCCGGACGTGGCGCGGTGCGGCATTTCCCGGACTCCCGGCCGGTGAGAGCGGAGGTCGCGGCCGTCGAGCAGGCTATCGGCCTGGTCCGGCAGACCGGCGCGCCCGTCTACGTCGTGCACCTCTCGTCGGCGGCCGCGCTTGATCAGTGCCGCCAGGCCCGTGCCGCCGGCCTTCCCGTCTTCGTCGAGACGCGGCCCCTGTACCTGCACCTGATCAAGGAGCGGTTCGCCGAGCCCGACGCCGCTAAGTACGTCGGCGCGCCGCCGTTGCGCAGCGAGGCGGACCGGGATGCCATGTGGCGGGGTCTGGCCGCAGGGGAGATCGACACCGTCTGCAGCGATCACGCACCCTGGACGCTCGCGGCCAAGCTCGACCCCGAGCTGAACGTGGTGACGGCCAGGCAGGGCGTCGCCGACCTGGAGACGCTCATGCCGTTGCTGTTCTCCGAGGGCGTGGCTACCGGGCGGATCTCGCTGGACCAGTTCGTGCAGCTAACGTCGGGGAATGCAGCCCGGCTGTTCGGCCTGTATCCACGCAAGGGTGCGATAACGGTCGGCGCCGACGCCGATCTGGCGCTATGGGATGCACAACTCCGCAAGACCATCGACGGCGCCACGATGCAGTCTCGGGCTGGTTATTCGGTCTATGACGGCTGGACGGTACAAGGCTGGCCCCGGCTTGTACTCCGGCGTGGCGAGGTCGTGCTGCGCGACGGTACTAACACGGCTCGGCCTGGTACAGGCCGGTGGATACACCGCGACCGGCCGGCCTTCCCGCCGCCCGGTGATTCGGTGGGTTAGCCCTCCGGCCGCCGGGGACGACTCTGCCGATAACTGCGACAGGACCACGGCCCAATGCGGGCGCGAGGGCCGGAGGGAGACCCAATGACCGCCGCAGGGGAGCGTGCCGGGTTGTCGGGGGCGGATGCGGAGACGCTGGATCGGTACTGGCGGGCGGCTAATTACCTGGCGGCGGGCCAGATTTACCTGATGGATAATCCGCTGCTGGCGGTGCCGTTGCGGGCTGAGCACATCAAGCCGCGGCTGCTGGGTCACTGGGGGACGACGCCGGGGCTGAATTTTGTGTGGGCGCATCTGAACCGGGCGATCCGGGTGCATGACGCGGACATGATGATCGTGGTGGGGCCGGGGCATGGCGGGCCGGCGACGCTGGCCAATGCGTGGCTGGAGGGTTCCTACAGCGAGGTGTACCCGAGCGTGTCGCGGGATGCGGCGGGGATGGGGGCGTTGTTCCGGCAGTTCTCGTTCCCGGGCGGGGTGCCCAGTCATAACGGGGCCGAGACGCCGGGTTCGATCAGCGAGGGCGGCGAGCTGGGGTATTGCCTGTCGCATGCGCACGGCGCGGCGCTGGATAACCCGGGGCTGATCGTGGCGTGCGTGGTGGGTGACGGGGAGGCTGAGACCGGGCCGCTGGCGGCCAGCTGGCAATCGCACCGGTTCCTGGACCCGGCCGGTGACGGGGCGGTGCTGCCGATCCTGGCGCTGAACGGCTGGAAGATCGCCAACCCGGCGGTGCTGGCGCGGCTGCCGGCGGCGGAGCTGGACGCGCTGCTGCGCGGGTACGGGTATGAGCCGTTGTATGTGTCCAGCCCGGGTGCGCCGGTGCCGCATCAGGAGATGGCCGCCGCGCTGGACGCGGCCATCGGCCGGATCCGCGGCATCTGGGACCGGGCCCGGCACGGGCGGGGGGCGCCGGGCCGGTCGTGGCCGCTGATCGTGCTGCGCACGCCGAAGGGGTGGACCGGCCCGGCCGAGGTCGACGGCGTGCCGGTCGAGGGCACCTGGCGGGCGCATCAGGTGCCGCTGGCCGAGGTACGCGCCAACCCCGCCCACCTGGCCCAGCTGGAGGACTGGCTGCGGTCCTACCGGCCGCAGGAGCTGTTTGATCCCGGCGGCCGCCCCCGCCAGGACCTGCTGGCGCTGGTGCCCGAGGGGACACGGCGGCTGGGCGCCACCCCGCACGCCAACGGCGGGCTGCTGCTGCGCGAGCTGGCCATGCCCGACTTCCGCGGCTACAGTGTCCCGGTCCCGGCCCCCGGCGCCGGCAGCTCCGAGCCGACCAGGGTCCTGGGCACGCTGCTGCGCGATGTGCTGACCGCCAACGCCCCGCACCGCAACTTCCGCATCACCGGCCCGGACGAGACCGAGTCCAACCGGCTGACCGCGGTGCTGGAGGCGACCGGCAAAACCTGGGAAGAGCAGACCCTGCCGGTCGATGTGAACCTGGCCCCCGGCGGGCGGGTGATGGAAATCCTGTCCGAGCACACCTGCCAGGGCTGGCTGGAAGGCTACCTGCTGACCGGCCGGCACGGCCTGTTCAACTGCTACGAGGCATTCATCCACATCGTCGACTCCATGTTCAACCAGCACGCCAAATGGCTCAAGGTCAGCCGGGAACTGCCCTGGCGGGCACCAGTCGCCTCACTCAACATCCTGCTCAGCTCCCACGTCTGGCGCCAGGACCACAACGGGTTCAGCCACCAGGACCCCGGCTTCATCGACCTGGTCATGAACAAGAAAGCCGAGATCATCCGCGTCTACCTGCCACCAGACGCCAACACCCTGCTGTCGGTCGCCGACCACTGCCTGCGCAGCCGCGACTACATCAACGTCATCGTGGCCGGCAAGCAACCCACCCCCGACTGGCTCGACGCCGACGCCGCCATCTTGCACTGCACCCGCGGGGCCGGGATCTGGGACTGGGCCGGCACCACCCCCGACGGCACCGAACCCGACGCCGTCCTGGCCTGCGCCGGGGACGTCCCCACCCTCGAGGTCCTGGCCGCCGCCGACATCCTGCGCCGCGAACTGCCCGGCCTCAAACTCCGCGTCGTCAACATCGTCGACCTCATGCGCCTGCAACCCGAATCCGAGCACCCGCACGGCATGAGCGACGCCGAATTCGACGCCCTGTTCACCACCGACCGGCCCGTCATCTTCGCCTACCACGGCTACCCCTGGCTCATCCACCGCCTCACCTACCGCCGCGCCGGCCACGACAACATCCACGTCCGCGGCTACAAAGAAGAAGGCACCACCACCACCCCCTTCGACATGGTCATGATGAACGACATGGACCGCTACCACCTGGTCACCGACATCATCGACCGCGTCCCCGGCCTCGGCGGCCGCGCCGCCGGCCTGCGCCAGCGGATGACCGACGCCCGCACCCGGGCCCGCGCCTGGACCCGCGAACACGGCGAAGACATGCCCCAAGTCCGGGACTGGAAATGGGGCACCACCCACACCAGCCAGGCCAGCACCAGCCAGCCATGACCC
>JASIBJ010000169.1 GCA_030045215.1 Streptosporangiaceae bacterium
CGGGACAGCTCTGGCCGGCGTCCTCGTCGACGCGCTCGGCTAGCGTGCCGGGGCCTGCTGAACGCCACCTGGCAGCTGGCTGGACACCGGGCCGTTCGCGTCGGTCATGCGCCCATGATGCCCCTCGTTCCCCGCCAATCACACCTTCTGTCCGTTCATTAGCATCAAGGCATGTCAGGCGCCGAAGCGTCCGCACCCGATAGCTGGGGCCACGATGACAACGCGCGCCGGTACGACGCGTTTACGCGTGAATACACGATCTACCAGGAAACCAGCCGGGACCTGATAGCGCTCGCCACGCCGCGGGCCGACTCCGCCGTGCTCGACCTGGCGTGCGGGACAGGCGCCACTAGCAGGGAGATCCTGGCGGTGCTTGGACCGGACGGCACCGTGATCGGAGTCGATAAGTCCGCGGCGATGCTCGCAGCGGCGGCTAGTTCCGTGGCGGACCCGCGCGTCACATGGATTCACGCCCGCGCCGAGGCCATCGGCCGGCACCTGACGACGCCGGTGGATGACGCAATCTGCAACTCGGCCATCTGGCAGACGGACCTGGCCGAGACCGCCGTCGGCGTACGGGCTGTCATCAGGGCCGGCGGTCGCTTTGCCTTCAACGTTCCGACCGATTTTCTTGCCGCCGAGGATGACCCCGGATGGCGAGTTGCCGAGCACTCGGTGGTGAGCGAGATGCGGGCGATCGCGGCGCGAAACTATGGCTGGACGCCCGAGGTTCGAACGCCGCGAAGGCCGCCGCTGACACGCGACTCGATCCGCCGTTTCCTCGTTCAGGCAGGCTTCGAGATCGAGCACGTTGCGGAGTTCGCCCACGAGGAAAGTGCCGAGTCCCAGCGCGCCTGGCTGAGGCTGCCCATCTTCTCCCAGGATCAGCTGCGCGGCGTGCCCTACCCGGACCGGATGCGGATCCTGGACATGGCATACGAGCGGCTGGGCCCGGGCGACGCCGGGCAGGCACGCTGGACGGCCTTTCTGGCCAGGGCGATCTGAGAGCCACGAAGCGCCGCGACTTAGCCACCGGCTCGCGGCGCCCGGCCCGCTCGCGGCGCTTTCTGCCGATCCCACCCGCAGCTAGCCGGCCGCCATACTCAGGCCATGGAGTTCATCGCAAGCCAGCTGGCCCAAATCCCGGGGGTGGTAGCCGTAACACTGGGAGGGTCGAGGGCGACGAATACCGCGGCCGAGGATTCTGACTGGGACTTCGGCCTCTACTATCAGGGACGGCTTGATCCGGCTGATGTCGTGGCCCTGGGCTGGCCAGGCCGGGTCTTCGCTCCCGGCGAGTGGGGCCGGATCGTCAACGGCGGCGCCTGGCTGACGATCGATGGTACGAAGGTAGATCTCATCTACAGGGACCTCGATGAGGTTCTGCGCTGGACCGGGGCCGCCGAGGACGGGCGGTTCGAGATTCAGCGAGAGGTCGGCTACGTCGCGGGCCTCGCTACCTACGTCCTCGCGGGCGAGCTGGCTCTTGGCAGGGTGCTTGCTGGCCACTTGCCGCGCCCGCGATTCCCGCCGAAGCTGCGGCAGACCGCGCCCGTTGCCTGGTCCCGCCTTGCTGCGGGAGCCTTGCATTTCGCCGAGGTCTATGCGGGTCGCGGGGACAGGGCCGCTTGCCTGGCGAACCTGTGCCAGGCCGTACTGGCTGCGGCCCAGGGTCGCCTGGCCGCGGATGGCCAGTGGATTCTGAATGAGAAACGACTTATTGACCGGGCCGCACTGGGCAGCGTTCAGGAACGACTGGGCCAGCCTGACCGGGACCTGCCGCAACTTGTCGGCGATGTCCGGACCCTCCTAGCGGTCCGGGATACTATCTGGTGAATCGAGTCAGCGTCCGTGATCCAGCCGGTCGGACCGCCTCCGGTGATGGACTGGGCGTGGCGCGCGGGTCGGGCTCTACGGGGTGTCGCATGACTAAGAGACCAGAGCAAGAGTGGCCGCCGCCAACGCCTGGGCGGCGTGGCTTCGGCAGGTCCTACGACCCGTTCTACCAGTTCGAGCGGCTGGCGCGCGACGACGGCAAGCCGTACAAGCCGCCGGAGCCGAAGGCTGAGTTGCTCCTGCTGGCCTTGCTGGGAAGCAAGGCCGCGATGCGCGTGATGTATTGCCTGCTCGTGGTCGTGGTCGCTGTTGTGATCGGGCTCCTGATCGCCAGCCGGTGACCGGGGCAGCACCGACCTGCGACAGACGCGGGCCCGGTGGGAACACCGGCCGGACGGCACTGCATGCCGGGATCGCTCGAGGCAGGCGCGAACGAAGGAGCACCACATGACCAGCAACCCAAGTCCGGCTGCCCGGCTCCTGGGCAGCCTGGGGTCGGCCGACGGCAAGGGCATCGTGCGGATCGAAGATCGCTACGACACTGAGATCGACGATTTGTGGTCGGCAGTCACCGATCCGGGCCGCATCGCGCACTGGTACGGCCAAGTAGAAGGCGATCTGCGGCCAGGCGGGGAGTTCCGCCTGCATGTCGGCGATGCTGACTCGGACCACGTCGGGCGGGTGGAGGAGTGCGAGCCACCGCGGCGGCTGCGCGTGACGGTCAGGGAGACGGACGAGTCCTACGAGCGCGGCCAGGGCGTGCCGCCGTACGACGAGATCCTCGAGGCCACGCTGACCGCCGACGGTGACCAGACTGTCCTGGTCATCGAGGTCAGGGGCATTCCACTGGACGTGGTCGCCTACTACGGGGTCGGCTGGCAGATTCACGCCGAGAATCTCGCCGCCTACCTCGGGGGCCGCGAGCGCGGCGATAGCGAGGCGCGCTGGGCCGATCTCGTGCCTCCTTATCAGGACCTGGCGGCCAAAGTCAGCTAGGGACCGATCATGACGATGTCCGAATGGCCGCAATGCCGGCAATCGGCCGGGCGCCCCATTGGCTCAACCCTTCATGAGTAACCCATGCTTGCCGTCGTCAGCCGCTGTGCACGCGGGTCTGCGGCAGTTTGCCGCTAATCCTTGATCCAGCGCCGCTATGGGTGCTACACCCGACTATTACGGCCGGGTCCCATCCGGGGAACTCGAGAGGGCCGGAATGGAGACAACATATGTCCGTAGCCTCCCGTAAGGCTGCTTCGCTGCTTGGTGTGGCCGCGCTCGGCGCCATGGCGATGACCGGCGCCGTCTGGGCAGCCAGTTCGACCGCCCAAGCCACCGTGCGCCCCAGCGCGGGCCCCAGCTTTCCAAGGCTGAGCCCGAGCCAGGTCAAGACCCGCCTGTCCGGCAAGCAAGAGCCCATGGTGGTCGTATTCGACAACCAGCTCACCCAACTGCCTGCGAACCGCGCCCACCGGCACGCCCGGGAAGCAACCGCCGCGTCCATGCAGGCTCCGCTCGTAGCCCAGCTGAAGCAGGTCCGGGCCACGCATATCACCACCCTTTCGCTGCTCAACGCTGTCGCGGCGACCATGCCGGCCGCTGAGGCACAGGCACTCAGCCACACCCCTGGCGTCAAGGCGGTCGTCCCCGACGGGACCATCATCATCGGCGACGCTACGTCGACCACGAAGACCGTGGCCGGCTCCCGAGTGCGCAAGTCGACCATCCCGGCACGGGCGGCCGACGGGCAGCAATTGTGCAACAGCAACCCCAGCAAGCCGCTGGTGGAGCCGGAAGCCCTCACCAGCATCCATGACGCATCGCAGAATCCGAACGACCCCTTCGAGGCGTCCAAGATCGCGACCGGCAAGGGCGTCATCATAGGGAACGTCGACGCCGACTCGCTGGCCGGAAACCCCAACATGATCAGGCCCAACGGGCAGCACGTGATCATCGATGCCCCGAACGAGAACGAGAACGTCTACAGCGACGAGTTCAACGGGGACGTCTCCACCATGGCCGCCCAGGGCACGGTCACCTACACCTACGCATCTCAGCTGCCCTACTCGAACATCTCCGCGAACTGCACCTTCCGGATCGTGGGTGACGCCACCGGCGCCTCTCTTATCACCACCGGTTACTTCACCGACACCAACTCGCACGGTCAGATCGTGGCTCCCGAGTCGCAGGTCATCGCCGGGCTGCAGAACGCGGTGAACGAGGGCGCCAACGTCGTATCGGAGTCCTACGGCTACGGCGCGCTGCCTGGTGCCAACGACGACCTGCTCGCTCCGACAAACGACGCCATGGTGGCGGCTGGTGTTGTCGTAGTCGAGAGCGCCGGCGACAGCGGCTCGTCCGGCACGGTCGAGGCTCCCGCCGATGACCCCAACGTCATCGACGTCGGCGGGACCAACGATCTCAGGCTTCTGGCCCAGGCCGATGGCTACACCAAGGGCTGGGAAGACGACAACATGACGACCTTGTCGTCGGGCGGCACCGCTCCCAATGGTGCCGTGGTCGACCTCGTCGCCCCCGGCTATCTCGCGCTGGCTGCCGCAGGCGCCGGCCAGACACCGCTGCCCCTTCCGACTGAGGCCTTTGGCGGCACCAGCCAGTCAGCACCATTCGTGTCCGGCGCTGCCGCTGACGTCATCCAGGCCTACCGTGACACCCACCGCGGCGCCACCCCGACGCCAGCCCAGGTGAAGGAGATCCTCACCAGCACGGCAACCGACATCGGGGCTCCGGCCGACCAGCAGGGAGCTGGCCTCCTGAACGTCTACGCGGCCGTTGAGGCGGCCCGCCAGATGCCGGGCACGTCGGAGACGCACTCCGGCGCGCCGGAACTGGTGGACAGCCCCACTCAGCTCGACGTACAGGGCACGGGCGGCTCGGTGGTCAGCGACTCGGTCACCCTGTACAACGCCTCCTCCAACACCGAAAGGGTGTTCGGCACTTACCGGGAGCTCGGGCGTGAGTTCAGCCTCGGCCAGGCCGTCACCGAGAACGTCAGCGCCCCGTCGCCGAGCGCCCCGATTCCCGCCCAGGGCGCGACCGCGGCAGCACCGATCACATTCAACGTGCCCCCCGGCATCAGCGTGCTCGATGCGGACATGCGCTGGCCGGACCCGACCAACAGCGATGACAACATCCTGTCGTTCATCCTGACCGACCCGGCCGGGAGGCTGGCCCAGAGCTCGTACGACTACGGCGCCGCCAACTACGTCTCTTGTACTGGCGTTGACGGAGGCTGCAGCCCTGACATCCAGCACACCACGATCGAGCACCCGATGGCCGGAACCTGGACGGTCCAGATCCTGTGGCCCAACGGCCGCGGCCACGTGCAGAGCGCTCCGGACACCCCGGGGACCTACACCGGAACCGTGACCTTCCAGGCCAGCGGCCAGAACTTCACGTACCGCCCGGCATCGGCGCCCGTCACCATCGCGCCTCGCAGCTCGGTGAGCGTGCCTCTCAGCATCTACCTCCCCAGGGCTCCCGGCGATCACCCCGAGTCGGTGCAGTTCACGGGCCCGAACGGGCTCGAGAGTTCCGTGCCGATCGCCCGGCGTACCCTCATCCCGTCGCGTGGTGGCTTCTTCAGCGCCACATTGACCAGCTCGGTATCCCGCGGTCCCGGGCAGATCAAGACGTTCTATATAGATGTGCCTGCAGGTGAGAACGACATTGACGTGTCGTTCTACGCACCAGACCACGCCGCCAATGACCCGGTGTACTACTACCTGTTCTCGCCGGCTGACCTGGAACCTGCCATCACCGAGTCGGGGAATATCGATGTCACCGCCATCGACACCTCCCCGACGCCCGACAACCCGACCGGAAACGCCTCGCTCATCGCCCCCGATCCCCAGCCGGGTCTGTGGGAGATCGACGTGATGCAGGGCCCCACGACTGACGGGACGGAGTTCTCCCAGACCGTCTTCGGGTTCGTCGCGTACAACCGGCTCGCACCCGTCACCGAGACCGGTCTGCCGACGTCGACGTCGACGACCATCGACACCGGCACCAGCGTCCCGATCACGGTCACGGTCACGAACACGACGAACCACGTCGGGTTGTTCGAACTCCAGCCAACCAACAACGACATCACTGGCGGCAATACCGCCACGCCGCTCGAGCTGGGGCCCGGAGCCACCGGGACGCTCACGGCGACGCTGTCCCCGACGGCAGCCGCGGGCACCGCGGTGAACGGCATCCTCAGCGTCATCGACTCGACGGACTGGGGAGCCACTGAGCCCGCCATCGGGTTCCCGACGTCGTACAACGATTTCCACGATTTCGCCTACGCCTACACGGTCGGGAGCTAGCTCGAGCGGCTAGCACCCGCAGCAACGGCACGGCCCGGGCCTCGTCGCAGGCCCGGGCCGTCGCCGTATCGGGTGCCGGGCCCGCAGGCAGGCACGTGTCGCGGGCCCGCGGTTACACCTTCCCCGTTCGGATGCTGCCTGCGCGCTGGGCGTCAAGGAAGGCCCGTTCGACCGGGTTCGCGGTGAGAGAGCGGCGGTAGCGTAGGCCGCCGCAGCGACCGTACTCGCGACGGAAGACGGCTTCGACAGTCACTGCGGGAGAACTCTCCTCAGCCTTCACTGCGCGTCGGGCGCGTTAGCCAGGATCGCGTCGTCGAGGTCCCCTTCGAAGAACGGGCGGACCTCGATCGGACGCAGTTCCGCGACTGCGGCGAGCTTGGCCCACTCCAGGGCCTCGTCCAGGTCGGCGGCGTTGATGATCCAGAACCCGGCGAGGTGTTCCTTGGTCTCGGTGTACGGCCCGTCGGTAAGCAGGAATTCGCCGCCGGACTGGCGCACCACGGTCGCCGACTCCGCCGGGAGCAGGCCGCTTTTGAACAGGAAGGCGCCTGCGTCCCTCATCTTGCCGGCCAACGCGTTCACGTCGGTCCACACCTGCCGCACCTGCTCCGGGGAAAGGTTGTCGGCATCGGCTTTGTGCATTGCGAGCAGGTACTTTGTCACGACGATCACTCCCGCTTGTCATCAGGGGCCGCTCCCTGGCCGGCCCTCACTTTCGCTACGAAACGGCCACCGCCAAATCGACATCTGCCCGCCACGCTGCCAGAAACCTTGCGCTACCGGGGTTCCTGGCTGGGCGCCGCCCGGCGGCAGAGCCCCGCGCGCGAGCCAGGTCGGGCACTACCTCAGCTCGTCGCGGCGGCGTGTCAGGTACGCGGTTTCGGCGGTGTTGCCCGCCAGCTCGATTGCTTTGTCGTACGCCGCGCGCGACTCTTGACTGCGGCCCAGCCGGCGCAGCAGGTCGGCGCGGGCCGCATGGTAGGCGTGATAGCCGGCCAGCTTGTCCTTGAGACGGTCGACAGCCGCCAGTGCCACCTCCGGGCCGTCGATCTCGGCGACCGCGATGGCCCGGTTGAGGGCGATGATCGGCGAGGGGTCGAGATGGACGAGCTGGTCATAGAGGGCGACGACCTGCGGCCAGTCCGTATTGCGTACATCGCGGGCTGAGGTGTGCACGGCGTTGATGGCCGCGAGGATCTGATAGCGACCCGGAGCCAACCGGGCGGCGAGGCGCTCGCGCACCAGCCGGTGACCCTCGGCGATCAGCGCGGCATCCCATTTGCCGCGGTCCTGCTCGTCGAGGGTGATCAGTTCGCCGCTCGTCGAAACGCGGGCTGTGCGGCGGGCCTCGATGAGGAGCATCAGCGCTAGCAGCCCGGCCACTTCACCGTCGTCCGGCATGAGAGCACGGATCAGGCGGGTAAGCTGGATCGCCTCGGCGGTCAGGTCATGACGTATGGGATCGGTGT
>JASIBJ010000170.1 GCA_030045215.1 Streptosporangiaceae bacterium
CGATGTGTGGGCGGACGGAGGCTACCAGTGGCGGACTTGATCACCTACAGGGACGCCGTGGCCGAGGGCCTGGCCAGGGAGATGCGCCGCGACCCGGCCGTCGTCTGCCTGGGCGAGGACATCGGCGCGGCGGGCGGCGTGTTCAAGACGACCGTCGGCCTGCTGGCTGAGTTCGGGCCCGACCGAGTCCGGGACACCCCGATCTCGGAGCAGGCCATCGTGGGCATGGCCATGGGCGCGGCGATGACCGGCGTGCGGCCGGTCGCGGAGATCATGTTCTCGGACTTCCTCGCCTGCTGCTGGGACTACCTGGCCAACGAGATCCCGAAGATGCGGTACATGACCGGCGGCCAGGTGACGATCCCGCTGGTGGTGCGTACCGCCAACGGCGGCGGACTCGGCTTCGGCGCGCAGCACTCGCAGTCGGTCGAGAACTGGGCACTGGCCGTGCCCGGCCTGAAGATCGCCGCCCCGTCGACGCCGGCCGACGTCATCGGCCTGCTCGCCGCGGCCGTCCGCAGCGACGACCCGGTGGTGTTCTTCGAGCACAAGGGACTGTTCGCCAGCCGCGGCGAGACCGCTCCTGAGGGTCATTTCGTGCCGCTGGGCCAGGCCGCGATCGCCAGGGCCGGCTCGGACGTCACGGTCGTCGCGCTGGCGGCCACGGTGCCGATGGCGCTCGCCGCGGCCGAGGAACTGGCGTCGTCCGGCGCGAGCGCGGAGGTGATCGACCTGCGCTGCCTGGTACCGCTGGACATGGCCACGGTTCTGGCCTCCGTGCAGCGGACGTCGCGCCTGCTCGTCGTCGAGGAAAACCCGTTCCGGGGCGGATGGGGCGGCACCGTCGCCTCGATCGTGGCGGACGAGGGCTTCGAGATGCTGGACGCGCCGATCCGCCGGGTCGCGGCCGAATGCGTTCCGCTGCCGTTCGCCGACTCCCTCGAGGATGAGGTGATCCCCACCACCGCGAAGGTCGCGGCTGCGCTCCGGAGGCTGCTTGATTACTGAGCATGCCCGCCGCGGCTGAGGCAAGCACCTAGCCGCAAAATTGGTGCGACGGGATCGGCCCACTCGGGGAGACTGCAACACGTGCTCTTGACGATCTCCACCACCCGCGCGCCGACGAGCGACCTGAGCTTCCTGCTGCACAAGCACCCGGACCGGGTGCAGACCTTCAGCCAGTCGGTCGGCCGGGCGCACGTGTTCTACCCCCACGCCGACCCGGCCAGGTTCACGGCCGCGCTGCTGCTCGAGGTGGATCCGGTCGGCCTGGTCCGCGGGCGGAGGGCCGGCGGCCAGGACGCCTTCGCTCTCGGGCAGTACGTGAACGACCGGCCTTATGCGGCCTCCAGCATGCTGGCCGTCGTGCTCAAGGACGTGTTCTCCACGGCCATGACCGGCCGCTGCGACGCCCGGCCGCAGGCGGCGGCGGCACCGCTGCCGCTGGAGATCGGGATCCCGGCGCTGTCCTGCCGGGGCGGAGCCGGCCTGGTGCGCCGCGTCTTCGAGCCCCTCGGCTGGCAGGTCGAGGCCGCGGCGGCCGAGCTTGACCCGGAGTTTCCTGACTGGGGCGAGTCCCGGTACCTCGGCGTGCACCTGTCCGGCGAGATGCGGCTGAAGGACGCGCTCAATCACCTGTACGTGCTGCTGCCGGTGCTCGATGACACCAAGCACTACTGGGTCTCGGCGGCCGAGATCGACAAGCTCATCAGGGCGGGCGAGGGCTGGCTGGCCACGCACCCGGACAGGGCCGTGATCACCAGCCGGTACCTGGCCCACCGGCGCGAGCTCACCCAGTCCGCGCTGGCCAGGCTGGCCGAGGCCGACGACGCCGACGCCGGGGAGATCGACAACGCACTCGAGGGCGGGCGCGACCTGGTCTGCGACGACACGCCGGTGCCGCTGAGCGAGGTGCGCCGGGGTGCCGTGCTGGCCGTCGTCCGCGCATCCGGTGCCCGCCGGGTGGGAGACCTTGGCTGCGGCGAGGGCGCGCTGGTGCGCGACCTGCTCGCCGACCGCGGCATCGAGCAGGTCGTGGCCACGGACGTGTCAGCCAGGGCGCTGCAGACGGCCGCCGGGAAGCTGCAGCTGGAGCGGATGGCCGAGTCGCAGCGCGCCCGGCTCGAGATCTTCCAGTCCTCGCTCACCTACCGCGACGACCGCCTGGCCGGTCTGGACGCCGCGGTGCTCATGGAGGTCATCGAGCACGTTGACCCGGCGCGGCTGGAGGCGCTGGAGCGCGCTGTGTTCGGACACGCCGCGCCCGGCATGGTGATCGTGACGACTCCCAACGTCGAGCACAACGTCCGGTTCGAGTCTTTGCCCGCGGGGACGCCGCGGCATCCCGATCACCGGTTCGAATGGACGAGGGCGCAGTTCAGGGACTGGGCAGGCCGGGTGGCGGCGGCGCACGGGTATGACGTCCGCTACCTGCCGGTCGGGCCAGACGATCCGGAGGTCGGACCGCCCACGCAGCTGGCCGTGTTCACCAGGCAGCCCGTGCTCGCCGGGAGAACCGAGTTCACCGGGGAGGCCCGCTGATGAGCGACGAAGCCGCGGTGGCGATCCGTGAACTCGGCATCCCCGAATTGAGCCTCGTCGTCCTCATCGGCGTCACCGGTTCGGGCAAGTCCACTTTCGGCCGGGCTCACTTCAGGCCAACTGAGGTCATCTCTTCCGACTTCTGCCGTGGCCTGGTGTCCGACGACGAGAACGACCAGGCCGCAACCGCCGACGCGTTCGACCTGCTGCACTACATCGCCGGCAAGCGACTCGCGGCCGGCCGGCTGACCGTGGTGGACGCGACGAACGTTCAGCCGACCGCGCGCCGTGACCTGGTCGCCCTGGCTCGCGAGCATGACGTACTGGCGGTTGCCATCGTCCTCGACGTTCCCGACAAGGTATGCATCGCACGGAATGCGGGCCGTCCCGACCGCGACTTCGGCCCCGACGTCGTCCGCCGGCAGAAGGACCAGCTCCGGCGCGGGCTCAAGGGCCTGAAGCGCGAGGGCTTCGCCGCCGTGCACACGCTGCGCGGTGAGTCCGAGATCGCGCACGCCCAGATCACCAGGACCAGGCTGTTCAATGACCTGCGGCACGAGACCGGGCCATTCGACGTGATCGGCGACGTCCACGGCTGCACGGCCGAGCTGTGCGACCTCCTGTCCCGCCTCGGGTACGTGATCGGAAGAGACGAGGCCGACCGGGCAATCTCCGCCCGCCATGCCGAGGGCCGGCGAGCCATCTTCGCCGGTGACCTGGTCGACCGCGGCCCGGACACGCCCGGCGTGCTCCGGCTGGTGATGGGCATGGTAGCCGCGGGCGATGCCCTGTGCGTCCCCGGCAACCACGAGCACAAGCTGCTGCGCGCGATGCGAGGACGGGCCGTTCAGGTGAGCCACGGGCTGGCTGAATCGCTGGAGCAGCTGTCCGCAGAGCCGGCCTCGTTCCGATCTGAAGTAGAAAATTTCCTGGACGGGCTTATCTCGCACTACGTGCTGGACGGCGGGAAGCTCGTGGTCGCGCACGCCGGGCTGCTCGAGCGCTACCAGGGCCGCGCCTCCCGGCGGGTCCGTGAATTCTGCCTGTACGGCCAGACCACCGGCGAGACCGACGAGTACGGGCTGCCGGTCAGGTTCCCGTGGGCACAGGAGTACCGCGGCCGGGCGGTGGTGCTGTACGGGCA
>JASIBJ010000171.1 GCA_030045215.1 Streptosporangiaceae bacterium
CAGACCTCCGACTACGCCCGAGCGATCATGCGGGTCACCTTGCCGGCGATATCAGCGGACGTGCTCGAGCAGCGACTCGATGCCCGACTGGCCCGTCAGGAAAGAATGATCTCGCTGGGTCGACCTCGGCTTGAAGCCCTGCTGGAAGAGTCCGTCCTGCACCGGGAAGTTGGCGGCCGGCTGGTGATGAAGGCGCAACTGGAGCGACTACTCGAGATGGCCGTGCTGCCCAACGTGACGATCCGCGTGATCCCGTTCGCGAGCGGCACGCTTCCTTCGAGCAACAACAAGTTCATCATCTTGACGTTCGAGAAGCCCGAGCTCCCATCGACCGTCTTCATCGAGACGCTGACCGAAGACCTCTACCGCGACCGCCCGGAAGATGTTGCGGTGTATCAGGAGGCCTTCAGCATCATGCAAGGCATGGCGGCCACGCCGGGTCAGAGCCACGATCTCATTCGGGCCGCGATACGCAGTCTTAGGCCTGAGTGAGGGCTCGGCGCCATCGACGAGATCGGCAACCGACGGCTCATGGTGGCTCGCACCGGTGGCGTTGCCAGAAATGGCCAGCCGTCCATTCATGCGGCAGCCGGCACATTGGCGGCCGCCTGGCCGAGCTCACGTAGGGATGAGCCCCCGACCGGAGCTAGTCACAACTACCATATGCCTACGAATAGGATGAACATCGCGTTAAGGCAGGCGTTAAGAAAAGCCGCCTGCTCGACGTGACGCGAAATGGCGGGCAGGTGCCACCCCAGACAACCGCGCCGGGTGCAGACTGCGTTCTCCCAGGTTAGGAGACCCCGACCCGTCGGATCTTGCCGTTCGGCAATGGGCCGACAAAGAAGTGGTGAAGTCGCTCGGCGTGGCAGTTGGGCTGGGAGAGTCACGGGGTACATCGTTGGCAACAGTTCGTGGATTTCATGCTCGTGGCTAAGCGACCGGGCCTATAGTGGCCGGGTTGCCAGCGTGGCAACCTATGTTATTCCGGCCTGGTGGCATTTCGGCAGTATGCCCGTGGCCGCACGGAAGGCCGGAAGATGACTCGTTACCAGGGGCAGTCACCGCGCATCGCCTGGCGTAAGGCTTCGGCGTACTGCCAGGGTGGCGAGTGCGCCGAGGTCTCTCAGCGAGACGGCGAGATCCTGCTCCGAAGCACTCGGTCGCCGGGGGATGTCGTCCGCCTTACCGCGGCCGAGTGGTCAGCGTTCGTTGCTGGCATCACCGCCGGAGAGTTCTCAGATTTCGGCTGAGTAACAAGCCGCGACGTCAGGTCTCGCGATCGCCAAGCGTCGAGGCGAATAGGTCGCCGGACTCAGCCACGCGGTCGAGCACGTCGTCCGCGGTGAACCTCAGGTCACTCGCCTTCCGGCACGACTCGACCTCCTCCCAGGTCACCGGCGTCGAAACCGTCGGCTGGTCAGTCGCACGCAGTGAATAAGGCGCCACCGTCGTCTTGGCCGCGTTGTTCTGGCTCCAGTCGACGAGGACCTTGCGCGGCCGGAGCGCCCTTGTCATCCGCGAAACAACGAGTTCCGGCTGCTGCTCCTCCAACTGCTCGGCCAGTTCCTTCGCCAGGTCGCTAGTCTGCTCGGACGTCACCCCCGAGGCTGCCGCGTAAAGTTGCAGGCCCTTTCTGCCCGAGGTCTTGGCCACCGGCTCGAGCCCGCGATCCCGGAGCAACGGCCGCAGCAGCAGCGCGACCTCGCAGCACTCGACGATCGTGGCCGGCGCGCCCGGATCGAGATCGAACACCAGCAGGTCGGGTTTGCCGATCTCGGGGTACCGCCACATCGGCACGTGCAGTTCGAGCGCGGCCAGGTTCGCCGCCCAGATCAGCGTGGGCAGGTCGCCGCCGAGTATGTAGTCCAGCTCATCCCGCGACTTGGTCGACCCGGGCGACGCAATCCGCACGGTCGGCACCCAGTCCGGATGCGCCGGCGCGTTCTTCTGGAAGAAGAACTTGCCGTCCACGCCGTCCGGATAGCGCTTGATCGTCACCGGCCGGTCGGCGATGTGCGGCAACAGCACCGGCGCGATCCGCTGGTAGTAGTCGATGACCTGGGCCTTGGTGAACCCGGCCGCCGGATAGAGCACCTTGTCCAGGTTCGATAGCTCCAGCTTGCGCCCATCGACCTGCACCGGCACTTTTTGCGCGCTAGGACTCACGAACGACCTCCGCCGGTTCCTTATCGTCGCGCAGGCCCTTATAGGCCGGAGCGCGGAGCCGACCGGACTTGGTCCATTTGACGAACTCGACCTCGGCGACGAGTTCAGGCTCAACCCACTGGGCGGAACGGGCTTCGTCCGCCGGAACGGTCTTCCCGAACGGCGACGTCGCCCGGCGCAACGGCTTCAGCTTGCCCGCCAGCATCTGCAATGTCCGCTGGGTGAACCCGGTGCCAACGTGGCCGCAATAGACCAGCGCACCGCCGTCCTGCACGCCGACCAGCAGCGAGCCGATGCCCCCGGCCCTGGCGCCCTCGCCGGGCTTCCAGCCACCGATCACGACCTCCTGGCGGAACAGATTCTTGATCTTCAGCCAAGACTGCGAGCGCCTGCCGGGTTCGTACCGGGACTGGAGCCGCTTGGCCATGATGCCTTCCAGCTCGTTCTGTTTGCTGACAGCCTGCACGTCCACGCCCGACTCACCGATGAACGAAGGCGGCGCCTGCCACCGGCCGCCGGTCAGCCCGAGGCCGTCCAGTAGCTCGCGTCGCTCGACGTAGGGCAGATCCAGCAGCGGCTTGTCGTCCAGCCACAGCACGTCAAAGGCCAGGTAGCTGACCGGCACCTGGCTGGCCAGCACGCGCGCCTGGGCCGCGCTGCTGATGTTCATCCGCTGCTGGAGCGCCTCGAAATCCGGCCAGTCGCTGTCACCGAATGCGACAACCTCACCGTCGAGGACGACCTGCCGGGCATCGACCGCGGCGCCTATGCCCGCGAGCTCCGGGTAGACATGGGTGACGTCACGCCCGGTCCTGGACACCAGCCGGACGGCTCCGTCTTCGATGAACGCCAGCGCGCGGATGCCGTCCCACTTCATCTCGTAGCCCCAGCCGGCGTCCCTGACCGGCAGCGTGCCCGCCGTGGCGAGCATGGGGCGCAGGCCCTCCGGCCCTGCCTGCTCCCACTTGCTGACCACAGTCGATCCTTACCCGCCGCCAACCCGGATAGCCGGATCATGGCAGACGACGCTGCGCGAGCCGCCGGCCAGTACCGCGGCTCGCGGGTCGCGGGACGCCCCGGTGCCGCGGATCAGACGATGGTGACGAAGCAGGGGCGTACCGGCTAACGGACGGCGTCCCGCCGCCTGGCACCATTCGGCTATGGCGCACGCGCAGCGGGATGCGACGGTCCGGATGGACTGGGGGCTGTCCGGAGCCGAGGCAGTCGGCGCAGACGCTGCCGTAGCCGTGATCGTTGACGTCCTGAGCTTCACGACGACGCTCACCGTGGCGGTCGAGGCGGGCGCGGAGGTGTACCCGTTCCGCTGGAAAGATGCTGCTGCTCGCGAATTCGCTCGAGACCATAACGCGGTGCTGGCGGTCGGGAGGTTCGAGGCGCGCGATGCCGACCCATCCGCGCGCGCGGTGAGCCTTTCGCCCGCAAGCTTTCAGACGGCGAAAGGCCTGGGACGCGTCGTGCTGCCGTCGCCGAACGGCTCTGCCCTCGCCCACGCACTGGCCGAACGGGGCGCGACCGTGATCGGAGCGGCACTGCGCAATCGATTCGCGGTGGCGCGCTGGATCGCTGACCTCATCACGGCCCAAACCCCGGCAGACACCTCGGCCGGCAGCAGGCCGCCGGCGATCGCCGTGCTTGCCGCGGGTGAGCGCTGGCCGGACGGCTCGCTCCGCCCAGCAGTTGAGGACCTCTGGGGGGCAGGCGCCGTCATCGCCGCGCTGTCGGAACTCGGCATCAGCGAGCAGAGCCCGGAGGCGTGGACGGCAGAGGCAGCCTTCAGGGGTGTCGAAGAGAGCCTGGCGGCCGAGCTTGCGGACTGTGCCAGCGGCCAGGAACTGGCCATGGTCGGCTTCGCCGACGACGTTGCAATTGCAGCTGAGCTTGACTCGAGCAACTGCGTTCCCGTCCTTATCGGTGAACGCTTCCTGAATGCCGGATAGCAAGGTCAAGTCATCTCGAATCCGGCCTCGTAATGGCTCGCTCACCGCTGGTATTCGCGATAGATTTTCATTGCGGCTTCGTCGTCCAGAAGCACGGGGGTTCGGCGTAGTGGATGCGCTACAGCCTGAGGACCCGCAGCGGGTTGGCATATACCTATTGCTGCACCGGCTTGGTACCGGCGGAATGGGCCGCGTCTATCTCGGCCAGTCCCCCAGCGGACAGATGGTCGCGGTCAAGCTGATCCGAGCGGAACTGGCCGGCAATCCCAACTTCCGGCGGCGATTCGCCCAGGAAGTGGCGGCCGCGAAGCGAGTCAGCGGGACCTTCACCGCCTCCGTCATTGACGCGGACCCCGAGGGCCCGCAGCCGTGGCTGGTAACCGCCTACGTCGCCGGGCCGTCCCTGGCCGATGCGGTGAATGACTACGGCGCGCTGCCGCTGGATGCAGTCCGGATGCTAGCCGCTGGCCTGGCCGAAGGGCTCGGGGCCGTGCACGCAGCCGGAATCGTGCATCGCGATCTGAAGCCGTCGAACGTGCTGCTGGCCAGCGACGGGCCGCGGATCATCGACTTCGGCATCTCGCGCGCCCGTCAGTCGGCCTGGCTGACCGGCGACGCCAGGGTGATCGGCTCGCCCGGGTTCATGTCGCCCGAGCAGGCAGAGGGCCGCGCGGTCGGCCCGGCCACCGACATCTTCAGCCTCGGCGGCGTGCTGGCGTTTGCCGCATCCGGACGCCCTCCGTTCGGAACTGGTTCGACGGCTACGCTGCTGCACCGCGTCGTCTACGGCACCGCCTCCCTCGGCCATGTGCCGGTAGAGCTTCGGCCGCTGATCGAGTGCTGCCTGGCCAAGGACCCGGCCGCCAGGCCGACCACCGATCAATTGCGGGCCGAACTGGGACGTGCGCAGCTGGCCAAGGGGTGGCTGTCCAGGAGCATCCATCATTCCCTGGCCGCGGGCCACGTCGCGACGGCCGAGGGCGAGCACCCCCAGGTAAGCGGTCCCGGCCAGTACGACGTGGCATCGGATCGGACCAGGCCTGCCGGTCTTGCCCGGGTTTGGCGCAGCAGGACGGCATTCATTAGCTGGCTCTCGGCGGCCGTGGTGGCAGCCGGCGCGGCCTCGGCGTTTGGCATCGCGGCGCTCGGCCATCACCCGACAGCGCACCAGGCCGCCAACTCGTTCCCGGTGGCCCGCCCCGAGATACGCAAGCACATCGATGTCGCGTCTCCTAGCCCGCGAGCCGTCGTCCGCGCCTACTTCGCCGCCATCAACGCGCGGGACTGGCGGAAGGTCTGGCGCATCGGCGGCGACCACATGGGCCAGAGCTACGGCTCCATGGTGGCCGGATACACCGACACGATCAGAGACGTCGTCGACGTCACGCGGGTGTCAGGCGATCAGGTCATCGTCTCGCTCCGCGCGTACGAACTCGGCGGCGCGATCCAGGTCTTCAAGATTGAGTACATGGTGCGGAACGGGCTCATCACCGGGGGAAAGGTTCTCGCCACGTACTCCTGGCCCGCGGACGCGGCAACCCCCGCATCGGCTCTCCGGTCGCCGCCAGCCGCGCCCTGCCCGCGCTGGCCGGACAGAGCGTGGTCGGGTTACCGCCTCAGCCCACCTGGGCCGTTCGGCCTGCCCAGTAGGGTGCCCGCAGCTGACGTTTAAGGATCTTGCCCGACCCTGTCCTCGGCAACTCGTCGGTAAAGTCAACTGACCTCGGCATCTTGTAGCTGGCCAGGTGCTCGCGAGCGAATGCCGTGATCTGCTCCGCGGTGAGCGTCGAGCCAGGCGACAGCACCACGGTGGCGTGCACGATCTCGCCCCACTCGTCGGAGGGGATGCCGAACACAGCGACGTCGTAGATCTCCGGATGCTGCTCAAGCGCCGCTTCTATCTCGGCTGGGTAGATGTTCATCCCGCCCGAAATGATCATGTCGGTCCTGCGGTCGCAGATGTACAGGTACCCCTCGTCGTCCCAGTACGCGACGTCGCCGACGGTGTGGAACTCGCCGCGGCTGCTGAGCTCGTAGCTGGCGTCGTTCTTGTAATAGGCGTCAAAGACCCCCTTAGAGCGGATGTAGACCTCGCCGGCGTGATCTGGCCCGGTCCCGGTCACCTCGTTGCCGTCATCGCCGATGAGCCTGATTTCGATGCCCGGCGCCGGCTTGCCGCACGAGCCAGGCTTTCGCATCTGGTCTTTGGGCTCCAGGACGGTATCCACGCCAAGCTCGGTCGAGCCGTAGATCTCCCATAGCGACTCAGGCGGGAAGTCGGCCACGTACTGCTGCTTGAGCGCGAAGCTCCACGGCGCTGCGTTGGCCAGCATCACGCGCATGGAGGACCGGTCGTAACGGTCCTTCACCTCCGCGGGCTGCGCGCAGATCATCCGGACAAGCGCTGGGGCTGAGAATGTCGAGCTGGCCTTGTACTTGTCGACCAGCCTGAGCCAGTCCTCGGGATCAAACTTGCGCTGAAGGATGATCGTCTGGCCGTAGAGCAAGCCAGCGCTCATGAACGCGCCCGGTCCGCTGTGATACAGCGGGCCAGAGGTGATGTAGACGTCGTCGGGCCGGTAGCCGAGCAGGTTGAACAGGGCGCCGAAGACCTCGGGATTAAGAGGGCCAGTGCGGACGGCGCCCTTCGGCTTCCCCGTCGTACCTGACGTGTAGATCATCGTCCCGCCGGCCCCCGCTGCTTCCCCCACGTCAGGTGCGTCCCCCGACGACGCAGCGATGTCGGCATCGGTCAGCATCCCGTCAGGGACCGGGCCGCCGACCCCGATGATGTGCCGCACCTTCTCCAGCCGGTCGCGCAGCGTGGCGAACATCGGCGCCTGCTCCTGGTCGACATAGGCGATCTCGGCGTCACTGTGGTTGATAACGTAGAGTGCCTCTTCCGGGGTCAGCCGGTAGTTCAGCGGGACCGCGATGGCGCCGATCTTGCTGGCGGCATTCATGATCGCCACCACCTGCGGCGAGTTCGGCCCGCACCACATCACCTTCTTGCCGGGTCCGGAGCCCAGCGAGAGCAACAGGTTGGCCACCCGATTCGACTGCGCCTCAAGCTCAGCGTAAGTCCACAGGACGACGGTGCCGTCCGGCTTGTCGTCGATCACGCCTGGCTTGTCTGGCTGGCTCTGGGCATACATCGACAGGATGTCCGGCATTTCCACCTATTCCTCGTCGCGGTCCAGCGAGCTCACTTACACCCTGTCCTGATACAGGGTGCTTGTCATCATTCTGGGCCTGAGAGTGGCCCCGAAGATAGCCGGGAACCGGGATCACGGCTGGCCAGGCACCACAGCCTCACACGTAGCCGCCTGGCAGGCCGGTCGCCGTCCGCGCGCCCGCCCGCTCACTGTTACCGGCCGCGGCCAGCCGCAGGGCATAAGCCACCAGCCGGTCTGCTCGCCTGGACGCATCGGGTTCCTTGGCCACCGTCTGCGCGACCAGCGCGGCCGGGTCGAGCCCCTGGCGCTCTGCCTCGGCGTCGCCGCCGGCATCCAGCCAGCGCTTGAGCTGGGCGCCATCGACCTCCGGATGGAACTGGACGGCGAGGTGCTGGCCGATGGTGAAGGCCTGAGCGCAGATGTCCGTCCTGGCCAGCAGCCGGGCGCCGGGCGGAAGGATGCACTGATCGCTGTGGAACTCCATCCACGGGCCCGCCTCGATCTCGCCCCGTTCCAGGGGCTCGATTATGGTCCAGCCGATCTCCATCCGCGGTGCCGCCCTCACCTGCCCGCCCATGGCAGCGGCGAGGGCCTGCGAGCCGAAACAGATCCCGAGGACGGGGACGCCGGCGGCGTCGGCAGCCCGCAGCCACTCTAGTTCGGCATCGATCCAGTGCCCGATCGTCTCGCGGTCGTAGACCGACCATGCCGCGCCCAGCACGATGACGTGATCAATCCCGTCCAGCGGGGGCATCGGCCCGTCGTCGGGGATCAGGTGCACAATCAACTCGGCCCCGCGAGCCGCGAACGCGGCACCGATGAAGCCGGCGTCGTCAATGTCGTGATGCTTGATCACGGCTACGCGCATCGACTCGTCCTCCCTGCCGGACCGCCACCATCGAACCGGGCTAGTGGGCGCCCACCCTTGGACGATAACCCGCTCGCCGAGTCTGCGCGGCAACCTGACGGACAGATCAGACAAATCTCGGCGCGCTTCCGTGGCTGTGCGGTCTTAGTGTCGCCCCATGGCTCACGTCCCGCCCGTGGTCGCTGCCACCTGACTGGCCGGTTCACCTGGCAAACCCGCTGCACGGGCCAGGCGCAGCGGCCAGGATGAAGCATGGCCTGGCTACTCACGCAGCGACTTGCCGACTTCAGGAGCGCCGCCGACCGGTACCTGCATTCAGATCCAGTCAGGAACACGGTGCCGCTGACCGTGCTGGAGACCCTCCGCCAGCGCGGGTTATCGGCGTACGCCGATAGCGCTCCGGTGTTCGGCTGGCACGAGACCAAGCCAGGGGAAGCGGACGGTGCCTTCCTCCAGACGCCGCCGTTCCCGATGTTCGTAGCCGGCCTTCCGCCGGGGTCATCCGTAGGTCTGGTCAGGCTGGTCGCTGGCCGCAAGCCCGCGTGGGCAAACCTGCCGGACTCAGACGCGGCCGAGTTCGAGGCCGCTTGGTCCGCCGTCACGGGCGGCAGCACGACGGTGGCGCTGCGGATGAGGCTGTTCCAACTGGAAACTCTGGCGCCGCCGGGCCCGTCGCCGGCCGGCGCCGCTCGCGTCGCCGACGAGTCGGACCTTGAGCTGCTGGTCGCCTGGAACAAGGACTTTGCTGCCGATGCGCTCGTGCACGGTGAGGACTCGGCCGACGCCGTGCGCGACAAGCTCAGTTACGGCGGGATCACCCTGTGGGAGGACGGCGGCCGCCCCGTCTCGATGGCGAGCCTTAGGCGCCAGGTGGCCGGGGTGTGCCGGATCAGCGCGGTCTACACCCCGCCCGATTACCGGCGCCGCGGCTACGGCGGCGCGGTCACGGCCTCGGTGAGCCGGCAGGCGCTGGATCAGGGTGCCGCCGCGGTGGTCCTCTACACAGACCTGGCCAACCCCACCAGCAACGCCCTCTATCGCCGAATCGGCTACCGGCCCGTATGCGACCGGATCGCGGTCGAGCTGCGCTAGGCGTGTCACAGGACGAAGGACCATGTCGTCTGGGTGGTTATGAGAATCGCGATTGTCGGAGGAACCGGGACGCTCGGCCGGAAGGTGGTCGCCGAATTGGCTGAGCGCGGGCACGAGGTGCGCGTGCTCAGTCGCGGCGGCGAATACCGGGTGGACCTCGCCACCGGCGAAGGCCTGCCTGCGGCCCTGCAGGGCTGCGATGCGGTTGTCGATGCGAGTAACGCCACGTCCGCGAAACGAGCCCGGCAGGTGCTGGTCGCCGGAACGCAGCGGCTGCTGAGCGCGGAGCGAGAGGCCGCCGTAGGCCACCACGTCTGCGTGTCGATCGTCGGCTGCGACCGGGTGTCAATGGGCTACTACAAGGTCAAGGTGGACCAGGAGCACCTCGTCGAGGACGGGCAGGTTCCGTGGACCATCGTTCGGGCCACCCAGTTCCACGAGCTGGCGGCCAGCGCGCTGGCCGCGGCAGCCAAGTTCCGGGTACTGCCGGCCCCTGCCATGACGCTGCAGACCATCGCCGCGGCCGAGGTCGCTCACGCGGTCGCGGACGTCGCCGGCGGTTCGCCGCTCCGGCACCGGATCAGTGTCGCCGGGCCGGAGGTCAACACGGCCAGGGATCTGGCCCTGACCTGGCGCCGCGCGACCGGCCGCAGGGCCGTGCTAGTCCCGCTGCCGATACCGGGCAAGCTCGGCCGGACTCTGCGCGACGGCGGCCTGATCGCGAGCGAGCCGGATGTCCGGGGCGCTGTAACGTTCGCCGAGTGGCTAGCTGCACAATAGCCAGATCTGCCTAGCCTGTCCTGGTCGTGGGTGTCGGCGGCCCGGCTGGCAGGGCGACTTCGGGCCTGCCAACGACGGGCACCGCTAAACGATTACACGGCCGGCGGTAGGGGCAAGTTAGGCGATATGACGGCGGACGGCGGGAAATCTTCGGGCAGGCAGCTGGGCGACTCAGCCAGGATCGTCAGCGCAGCGAGCGTGCTCGATGGATCAGGGTCAAAGGCCGCAAACATGGCAGAGCAGGCAGGCGGGGTTGACCCAGCGCGGCCGCTGGACGCGTACGGCCAGACCGGCAAGGGACGGCGCGGTTTCACCGGCCGCCGCTACCCGGACGCGTCGTCGGGCGGCCTGGCGCCGCCGCCCGGCCAGCCCTCGCCGATCAGCAGCCTCGCCAGCGAGTTCTCGCCCTACCCGCCGATCGCGGACTACGGCTTCCTGTCGGACTGCGAGGTGACCGCGCTGGTCGCGCCGAGCAGCGCCATCGAGTGGCTGTGCCTGCCGCGGATGGACTGCCCCAGCGTGTTCGGCGCGATTCTCGATCGGGACGCCGGCCGTTTCCTGTTCGCGCCCGAGGACGTGGCCGTCCCGGCCGACCGGCGCTACCTGCCGGGAACGATGGTCGTCGAGACAAGCTGGGACTGCGGCGAAGGCTGGATCATCGTGCGGGACTGCCTGCTCATGGGCCCGTGGCGGCACACCCACCCGGAAAGGAGCTCGCACACCAGGCCGCCCACCGATTATGACGCCGAGCACATGCTGTTGCGGACCGTCAGGTGCGTCAACGGGACGGTCCAGCTCGTCATGGACTGCGAGCCCGTCTTCGACTACGGAAGGCACAGGGAAAACTGGCATCGCACGGACCGCGAGTATTACCAGGCGGCCGTCCCGTCCGGGCTCGACGACCTCACGCTGACCCTGACATCCGACATCCGCATCGGGATAGAAGGACCAAGCGCCAGGGCCCGCACGCTGCTGCACGAGGGCGACACCAGGTTCTGCGCGCTGTCGTGGGGCCACGTACCGGCACCGGCGACCTATGAGGAGGCGTACCGGCGGCAAGTCTGGACCGCGCATCACTGGCAGCACTGGCTGGCCCGAGGTAACTTTCCCGACCACCGCTGGCGTAGCTATCTGACCCGCAGCGCGCTGACCCTCAAGGGCCTGACGTTCGCGCCCACCGGTGCGATCGCTGCCGCGGCTACCACGTCGCTGCCGGAGACCCCGGGAGGCGAGCGCAACTGGGACTACCGCTACAGCTGGATCAGGGACGCGACATTCGCGCTCTGGGGCCTGTTCACGCTCGGCTTCGACTGGGAGGCCAGCGACTACTTCGCGTTCCTGACTGAGGTGGTTGAGCGAGCCCGCGGCGATATGCAGATCGTCTACGGCATCGACGGGCGGTGCGACCTGTCCGAGGAGCAGCTCAAGCACCTGCACGGGTACCAGGGCGCGCGACCGGTTCGGGTCGGGAACGAGGCCTACGCGCAGCGCCAGAATGACGTCTGGGGCGTCGTGCTCGACTCCCTCTACCTGCACACGAGATCTCGGGACCGGCTGGACGACCGCGTCTGGCAGATGGCCCGCAATCAGGTTGAGCACGCCCTGCAGCACTGGCGCGAGAAGGACCACGGCATCTGGGAGGTTCGCGGCGAGCCGCAGCACTTCACCTCGTCCAAGCTCATGTGCTGGGTCGCCGCGGACCGCGGCGCCAGGCTCGCCAGGGTCCGCGATGACACCGACATCGCCGCGCGCTGGCAGGACGCGGCCGACGAGATTCACGCGGATATCTGCGCGAACGCGCTGGACGAGCGCGGCGTCTTCTGCCAGCACTACGACACGACGGCGCTGGACGCCTCGCTGCTGCTGATGCCCTTGCTCCGGTTCCTGCCGCCCGATGACCCGCGGATCCGGGCTACCGTGCGGGCGATCGCGGAGGAACTGACCAGCGACGGGCTGGTCCTGCGGTACCGGGTCGAGGACACCGATGACGGGCTGCACGGCGACGAAGGCACGTTCACGATCTGCTCGTTCTGGCTCGTCTCGGCCCTCGCCGAGATCGGCGAGCACCGCCGGGCCCGTGACCTGTGCGAGAAGGTCCTCTCCCACGCCAGCCCACTGCTGCTGTACGCCGAGGAGATCGAGGCCAAGTCGGGCCGGCACCTCGGCAACTTCCCGCAGGCGTTCACGCACCTGGCCCTGATCAACGCGGTCATGCACGTCGTCCAGCACGAGCAGGCGGAGGCGCGCAAGGCGCTGGAGGGCACCGCCGCGACGCCAGGCGTCCAGTTAGCGCAGAGCGCGCCGCTGCTCAGTCGCCCTTGGCGTTGACGATCTGCCGCAGCGTGTGCCGGACCTCGACCAGGTCCGCCGCGTCCGCCATGACCTGGTCGACATCCTTGTACGCGGCCGGGATCTCATCCAGGAACGCGTCGGTCCTCCTCCACTCAATGCCCTTCATCGCGGCATCGAGGTCGGCGCGGCTGAACGTCCTGCGCGCGGCGGACCGGCTGTAGGCCCGGCCGGCACCGTGCGGTGCTGAGTTCAGCGCGAGCCTGGAGCCCTTGCCGGTGACCACATACGACCGTGTTCCCATCGAACCGGGAATCAGGCCAGGCCGGCCCGCGGACGCGTCGATCGCGCCCTTGCGCGACAGCCACACCAGCCGGCCGAAGTGCTCCTCCTGCTCGGTGTAGTTGTGGTGGGTGTTGACGGTCTCGCTGGCGACGACATCCTGGCCGAGCCAGGACTCCAGGCAGCCGGTCACGCGGGCCATCATCTCGGCCCGGTTGAGGAGGGCAAAGTGCTGTGCCCACCGCAAGTCGCGGATGTAAGCCCAGAATTCGGCGGTCTCCTCCGGCAGGTAAGCAAGGTCGGTGTCGGGCAGCTGGATCCACCACTTCTCGCACTGGCTTTGCGCGATCTTGATGTGCCTGTTCGCCAGCTTGTTGCCCACGCCGCGCGAGCCGGAGTGCAGGAACAGCCAGACCCTGTCCTCCTCGTCGAGGCTGACCTCGATGAAGTGGTTGCCGGACCCAAGGCTGCCCAGCTGAAGCCGCCAGTTCCCGGCGATCTGGTCTGCGCTGGTCGCGCCGTCGAGCTCCTCAAGCTCGGTGATCCGCGCCTGCGTGCCGGCGTCGCGCACCGACGAGTTGTACTTGCCTGCCGACAGCGGGATGGCGCGCTCGATCGCCTCGCGAAGCGCCGCCAGCCGGACCTGCCGCGACCTCGCCTCGACATCGGCCGCCGTGAACTGCGTCCGCACCGCGATCATCCCGCAGCCGATGTCGACCCCGACCGCGGCGGGCATGATCGCCCCGAGGGTTGGAATGACCGACCCAACCGTCGCGCCGAGCCCGAGGTGCGCGTCGGGCATCAGCGCGACGTGCGGGAAGATGAACGGCATCGACGCGGCCCGCTCGGCCTGCGCCCTCGTCTTGTCATCGAGAATCGACGCCCAGTTCATCAGCCGCTTGCTGAGCTGCTCCATGTCCCCGCCTCCCGTAAGCAATCACCGTAGCTGCCGGTCAGGCCGGTAAGCATTGGTTTTTCCGGCTGATAAATCGAACAACCTATCGGAACTGGGTTGGTACACTCGAATGTATGAACGCCGCATTGCAGGGGTCCCTGCTCGACCTAACCGACGAGCCCGGGCTAGGCGCGCTCGGGGGTGCGGTCGAGCGGACTGAACTGGCTCACGGCGCCTGGGTCGATCTCAGGCCCGGCTGGCTGGCCGGCGCCGACGAGCTGTTCGGCCGCCTGCTCCAGGTCGTTCCCTGGAGGGCCGAGCGGCGCAGGATGTACGACCGCGTGGTGGACGTTCCCCGGCTGTTGTGCTTCTACGCCGAAGATGAGGAGCTGCCAGACCCGGTGCTCACGCACGCGAGGGCCGCGCTGGACGACCACTATCGAGCCGAGCTCCGTGAGCCGTTCGCGACGGCCGGGCTGTGCCTGTACCGGGACGGGCGAGACAGCGTTGCCTGGCACGGTGACACCATCGGGCGGGGCAGCAAGGAAGACACGATGGTCGCGATCCTGTCCCTGGGCACGCCGCGCGCGCTGCTCCTGCGGCCCCTCGGCGGCGGTGGTCCTACCCTGCGGCACGACCTCGGCCACGGCGACCTGCTGGTGATGGGCGGCAGCTGCCAGCGCACGTGGCAGCACGCGGTGCCGAAGACGTCCCGGCCGACCGGGCCGCGTATCAGCGTGCAGTTCCGCCCGAGCGGCGTCCGCTGACTGGCGGTAGCCCGCCGCCGCGAGCTACGCTCCGTCCCGCGTGCAACGGTTTGCCCGCCTCCCGCTCTCTGAACGGGAGTAGGAGGTGCGGGTGGACGAGGGTGCGGCATGCGAGTTCGCCGAATTCGCGCGCGGCCGCTGGCATGCGCTGACCCGGCTCGCCTACGGCCTGACCGGTGATCGGGGCCTGGCCGAGGACCTGGCCCAGACCGCGCTGGCGAACGCATACGCCGCCTGGCCGCGGGTCCGCCGGGCCGATGATCCCGATGCCTACCTGCGCCGGATCCTGGTCAACGCCTACCGTGGCAGCTTCCGCAAGAGCAGGGTGCGCGAGCAGCTCACTGGCGCGCCGCAGGAATATGCCGAGCGGGCCAGTGGCGACCCGGCCGCGCTCCGGTCCGACCGCGCCGCGATCATCGCCGCCCTGCTCGAACTGCCACCGCGCCAGCGCGAGGTCATCGTCCTGCGGTACTGGCTCGACCTGACCGAAACTCAGGTCGCGGCCACGCTGCAGTGCTCCGTCGGCAACGTGAAGAGCCAGACGTCGCGGGCGCTGGCCAAGCTCAGAGACAGCGCCGAGCTGGCCGACTGGGGTGGTGGCCGATGAGCATCAGCGAGGAGCCGCGGCTGCGCCGCCAGCTGGGCGCCGCAATGGATTCCTATGAGCCCGGCCCGATGCGGCTGGAGGCGATCGTGGCCGACGGCCGGTCGATCCTGATCCGCAGACGGATCACGGTGGCGCTGTGCCTGGTCGTGGTGCTGGTGGCGGCCTCGCTCATTCCGCTGGCGCTGCGAGCACCGGCTCGGCCGGCACCGAGTTCGCCGCTGCGCTACCGGGTCGCGGTGGTGCCGGCCCGCCCGCCGGACCGGCCGCTGGTCCCGACGTACGGGACGACCAACTCGACGCCCGTCGCCTCCGGCTGGGTCGATGGCAGGCCATGGCTGGGGAGCCTGTACCAGTCCGGCGGCAATGTGGGCCTCGGGGATGGCAACGTCTCGCTGCCGGGAGACGGCCTCGGCGGCCCCCCGGCCGCGACCCGGTCGGGCGCCCCGGCCACCATCTTCAGCGCCGAGGACAGTCCCTACTACTGGACCGACTACGGGATCGTCCGGTCAGACGTGTCTTACCTGCACGTGCGGCTGACCAACGGCCAGGTCCTGACGATCTGGCCCGTGGCGCTCTTCGGGCCCCGATACGCGCGTTACTTCGCTTTCGCCGTGCCGACCACCGGCGACGTGACCGGGATCGCGGCCTACTCCGCCCGTGGCGAGATCGGATACACCCTCCCGTTCACGTTGTACGGCGCGTATCAGGCGCACTGGCTGTCGCCGGGCCAGCCCGCCCGGCCCCGGCCCGCGCGCTACCTGATCGGGCAGGGCACCGTGCGCGGCGGTCCGTGGTCAGCGTGGGTCTATGCCGGGCCGTGGGGCATCTGCCAGGTCAGCTTCTTTCGCCGGTCCGGTTACCCGGCCGCGCAGTGCCTGCCGCCTCGCCTCTCCGGCCGCGTCGCCGTGGCCCTCAGGAACGACCTGTGGATGATCGGGCCGCTCGGCTGGGAAGAGGCAGGCCACCTCAGCCCCGCGATCGAAGTCGTCCAGGCGGCACCGGAGGTCAGCTACCTGATCCTGACCAGGGCCGACGGCACGACATTCCGGGTCAACGCGGTCCGCGTGGGCCCGGCCAGATACTGCGCGTTCCCGACCTACTATTTCCTCTTGAGCAACAGGACCGGGGCCGCGACGGTCGTGCGCTGGGTCGCTTACGACGCCGCCGGGCAAAGGCTCGCATCGGGGTCGGCGCTCGTACGCTGACTCACGCCGCAGCGCGCAGCAGGGGCTGGGTCAGGCACGTCGGGCCTCCGTCGCCCTTGATCGAGATCTCCGAGCCGTCGTAGACGTGCACCTCGCAGCCGCTGGCCTCCAGCGCGGCGCGGGTCTGCGGGTTGCCGTCGACCATGACCACCACGCGGGGGCGAACAGCCAGGACGTTGCAGGCCATCGTCTCGTACTCCTCGGGCGGCACCGGCACGACGCGCACGCCGCGCCCGGCCAGCTCCTCCATCAGCGGCACCGGCGCCAGCGGCGGGTACACGACGGCCAGGTCGCTGGCGACCGGCGAGATCACCGACATCAAATGCAGCACGTGCTGAGGCCCGCGATCGTGCGGCATGTCAACCGAGGCCACAGCCGTGCCCTCGACCGCGAGGATCTCGCGGAGCTGGCGCACGCCGTGGGCGTTGGTGCGGTAGCTGCGGCCGACCAGTACCGAGCGCTCGTCCAGCCAGATAATGTCGCCGCCGTCGGCTCGCGCCGCGTCGGCGTCCGGTCGATGGTGGCGCCGCTGCGCCGCGTGCTGCTGCGCCGGCC
>JASIBJ010000172.1 GCA_030045215.1 Streptosporangiaceae bacterium
GCCTCCAAGGAGGAGGAAACGGAGATCCTCGGCCAGGTACACGCCGATCCCGAGCTTGAAGCCGATGTCTTCGAAGAACTGGACGAGGACCGGGCGACCCGGCTGCTCGGCGCGCGCACGAACCTGGAGATCGCCGAGGTGCTGGCCCGGATGCGGGCCGACGATGCCGCTGACGCGATCGCCGAACTGCCACAACGGCGGCGGCAGCCCGTCATCGACCTGCTGCCGCCCGGCCAGCGCACGAAGGTGCTCACGCTGATGGGCTTTAACCCGGAGAGCGCGGGCGGCCTGATGGGGGTCGACTTCGTCGCGGTTCCCGCCACCGCGAGCGTGGCCGACGCCATCGCCGCCGTCGCCGCCTCGACCAGCCTGCAGCCCGAGGCGCTGACCAGCGTGCACGCGCTGGACGAGGGCGGGCGGCTGCGCGGTGTAGCCAGGCTGGTGTCGCTGCTGCAGGCCGATCCGCGGGTACCGGTCAGCGATGTCTATGACGATGACCCGGTCCGGGTCGGCTCTGACACCGATGTTGTCGACGTCGCGGTGCTGATGAGCGACTACAACCTGATCACGATCCCGGTCGTCGACAAGCGGCGGAAAATGATCGGGCTCATCACCGTCGACGACGTGCTCGAGGTCGCGCTGCCCGAGGACTGGCGCCGCCGCGAGGCCGCCGATCCGCCCGACGCCAGGCGCGGCGGCCAGGAGTAACCGCAGGTCCAGGGCATGGCGTTGCTTGACATCGGCGTGTCACAGCAGGCATTCTCGTTAAGGTTGCATATCGGACACCTTGTTCGGTGAGGCGTCTCCACGGACATAGGCCACTGATCCCAACCGTCGAGAGACGCTCCGGATCAGGACACCTCTCCCCGGCATAAGGGGTGAGGCCAGGTGGCTGCGTCGGCCCAGGCCGCGCGTTACGCCGTGGAGTGCCAAAGCTCTAACGAGGAGGTGCCTGGCCAGGGTTCGTCCTGGGCCATGCCCGCCCGCGAGGTTGTCCGGGACGCAGCGCGCCCGCGAACCGCCGACAGGAGGAGGCGAGACATGGACCCTGATAGTCCGGGCCGAAGATGGCCCTTCGCCGATTCCCCTGCCTGCTCCCGGCACGAGCCTGCGCCCGATCGCGCACCGCTCTCCGCCTGACGCAAACTGGCCGGCCCTGGCCGTCCCCCGCGTCGCGCGTGCCGCCCGATCCCGCCATGCCGTCGGCGGTGAAAGGGGTGGTCTGCCATTAGTTCTGCCACCCGCGATGTCGGCCGTGCCGGACCTGACAGTGCGGCGCTAGATTCTGCTCACGTCGGCGACATTCGCGGCGCACTGGGCACCATTGCCGTGGACGACACCGCGGCGCGGAGTTCGATGTCGGCGAAGCTGAAGACGCTGCTCGCCATCGTCGGGCCCGGCCTCATCGTCATGTGCGGCGACAACGACGCCGGTGCTTTCTCCGTCTACGGCCAGGCCGGACAGAACTACGGCACTCACCTGCTGTGGACATTCGTGCTGCTGATCCCTGTGCTCTACGTGAACCAGGAGATGGTCCTGCGGCTCGGGGCGGTGACCGGCGTCGGGCATGCGCGGCTGATCCTGGAGCGGTTCGGCCGGTTCTGGGGCGCGTTCAGCGTCATCGACCTGTTCATGCTGAACGCGCTCACGATCATTACCGAGTTCATCGGGATCGCGCTCGCGTCCAGTTACCTCGGCCTGCCGAAGATCCTCGCGGTGCTGCTGGCCGCCCTGGTGATCATTGCCTCGGCGATGACCGGCAACTTCCGCCGGTTCGAGCGGATCGCGATGGTGTTCTGTGCCGGGTCCCTGCTGCTGATTCCGGTCTACGTGCTGTCTCACCCGCCGGTGGGTCAGATGGCCCGCGGGTTCGTGATTCCGGCCGTGCCAGGGGGTGGCCAGTTCTCCACCGTCATGCTGATGATCATCGGCATCGTGGGCACGACGGTGGCACCGTGGCAGCTGTTCTTCCAGCAGTCGTACGTGGTCGACAAGCGGATCACGCCCAGGTTCATCTCGTACGAGAAGGCGGACCTGCTCATCGGCATCGCCGTGGTGATCGTGGGCGGCGCCGCGATCATGGGGGCGATGACGGCCGCGTTCGCCGGAACGCGGGCGGCCGGCCACTTCACCGACACGGCCGGACTGGCAGCGGGACTGGCGGCCTACGCGGGCAAGGCGGCGGGTGCCCTCTTCGCCGTGGCGCTGCTGGACGCCGCGATGATCGGAGCCTTCGCGGTCTCGCTGTCCACGGCGTATGCCCTGGGCGACATCCTCGGCCTCAAGCACTCACTGCACCGGGGGGTCAAGAACGCCAAGGGCTTCTACGTCATGTACGGCGCGCTGATCGCGGGTGCGGCGACCATCGTGCTGATCCCCGGCTCTCCCCTTGGCCTGTTCACCGAGGGCGTGCAGGTCCTGGCGGGCGTGCTGCTGCCGAGTGCGACGGTATTCCTGCTGATGCTGTGCAACGACAAGGCGGTCCTCGGCCCGTGGGTGAACGGCAGGGTCACCAACGCGGTCACCGGCACGGTGATCGGCGTGCTGATCACGCTGTCGCTGATCCTCGTCGCCGCGGTGGTCTTCCCTCGCATCTCGGCGCGTCAGATCCTCATGATCATGGCTGCCTGCGCGGGGCTTGCTCTCATCGCCGGCCTGGCCCTGCT
>JASIBJ010000173.1 GCA_030045215.1 Streptosporangiaceae bacterium
GCTTCCTGGCTCGCGTAGAACACCGCCGCGGCGGCAACGTCCCTGGCCTCGCCGATCCTCCCGATGGGCGGCACCAGCCAGTCGTCGTCTGACTCGGGCGTGTCGTCCTCGCCCGGCGGGGCCATATGCCGCATGCCGGGCTTGATGTCGCCCGGGCACACCACGTTCGAACGGACGCCGTCCGGGCCACCGTCGAGTGCGAGCATCTTCCCGAGCATCACCACGGCCGCTTTGGTCACCGAGTACAGGCCGATTGCCTGCTCGCCCCAGATGCCCGCATCCGAGGCAACGTGGATCATGCAACCGCGGCGGCCGGCCAGGTAGGGGTACGCGTGCTGCGCGTACAACAGGTAGCCGCGCACGTTGACGGCCATCACGCGGTCGTAGTCGGCCAGCGGGGTGTCGATCAGCCGCGCGGTGACGCCGACGCCGGCGTTGTTGACCAGCACGTCGAGGCCGCCGAGGTGATCGGCCGCCGCGCGTACCGACGTCGCGACCGCGGCCGGGTCGGCGGCGTCGGCGGCCAGGAAGCGAGCTCCCTCGCCCAGCACGCGTTCGGCCTGCAGTCCGAGATCACTATCGCGCCCCGTGATCACAACCCGTGCGCCCTCGCGCAGGAAGCGCTCGGCGATGGCGAACCCCAGGCCGGTACTGCCGCCGGTGACAAGTGCGCAGCGGTCTTCCAGCAAGCCCATGGCCGCAGTGTAGGAGCGCACGGCCGTCCGTGCGCATTACCCGGCTGAACGGGCGACCTCCGCGCCCGCGCCCGCCGCCAGCTCGTCGATGGACGCCAGCTCTTCCGGAGTGAAGGACGTGTGCCCGACGGCAGCCAGGTTCTCCTCCAGCTGCGCGACACTGCTGGCCCCGATCAGGGCCGAGGTGACGCGCGGATCACGCAGGACCCACGACAGCGCAAGCTGGGCCAGCGACTGGCCGCGGTCGCTCGCGATCTGGCCGAGCGCCCGGACGTGCGCGAGCTTCTGCTCGCTGATGTCGTCGGCGGACAGCGTGCCGTCCCGGCTGGCCCGTGAGCCCGCGGGAACGCCGCCGAGGTACTTGCCGGTCAGCACGCCCTGGGCCAGCGGGGAGAAGACGATGCAGCCGATCCCCTGACCGCCGAGCACGTCGAGCAGGCCGCCTTCGATCCAGCGGTCGAGCAGTGAATACGACGGCTGGTGGATCAGCAGTGGCGTGCCCATCGCGCGCAGGATCGCAGCGGCCTCGGTGGTCTGCTCCGCCGAGTACGACGAGATGCCGGCGTAGAGCGCCCGGCCGGACCTGACCGCCGTGTCGAGGGCGCCCATGGTCTCCTCGAGCGGGGTGTCAGGGTCGGGCCGGTGGCTGTAGAAGATGTCGACATAGTCCAGGCCCATCCTGGCCAGCGACTGGTCCAGGCTGGCCAGCAGGTACTTGCGCGAGCCCCATTCCCCGTACGGGCCTGGCCACATGTCCCAGCCGGCCTTGGTCGAGATCACCAGCTCATCGCGGTAGCCGCGCAGGTCCGTGCGCAGGATCTCGCCGAAGTTCGACTCGGCCGATCCGTACGGCGTGCCGTAGTTGTTGGCCAGGTCGATGTGCGTCACGCCGAGGTCGAACGCCCGCCGTATGATCGCCCGCTGCCGCGTCAACGGGTCATCCTCGCCGAAGTTCTGCCACAGCCCGAGCGAGATCTCCGGGAGCTGCAGCCCGCTGCGCCCGCACCTGCGGTAGGGCATCTTTCCGTCATACCGGTCCGAGGCGGCTACATAGGTCATGGTCAGCAGTCTGCCATTGCCGGTCAAAATCAGTCATCCCAGGCGCCTGCCCGCCGGGTTGTCCCTGCTCGCGAGGCTTTGGCGGAATGGGCGGGGAGTTCCTAGAGTGGTAGCCATGACGCAAACGTGGCAAGTCGAACCTTCCGGACCGCTGAGCGGCGATATCACGGTGCGCGGGTCCAAGAACGCGGTGACCAAGCACATGGTGGCGGCCATGCTCGGCCGGGGGCCGAGCAAGATCCGCAACGCGCCCGAGGTGGGCGATGTGGACATTACCGCGGCGATGCTGGAGTCCGTCGGGTTCGAGGTACGCCGGGAGGGCGACGAGATCACGATCGGCCAGGGCCGAGCGCTGCAGCCACGAGTTCCGCAGGCATTCACCGGGCTCAACCGGATCCCGATCTTGATGCTCGGGCCGCTGCTGCACCGGACCGGAGAGGCCTTTGTGCCGCTGGTCGGTGGCGACGCGATCGGGCGGCGGCCGGTCGACTTTCACGTGGCGGCGCTGGAGGCTCTCGGCGCCGAGGTCAGTGTCGGCGCCGACGGCATCACGGCACGGGCCAGCCGGCTGCGCGGCACGCGCATCGACCTGCCCTACCCCAGCGTCGGGGCGACCGAGGCCGTGCTGCTGACCGCCGTGCTGGCCGAAGGAAAGACCGTGCTGCGCAACGCGGCGACCGAGCCAGAGGTGGTGGAACTCGCCCTGTTCTTGCAGCGGATGGGCGCCCACATCGAGCTCAGTCCGGAGCGGCGGATCATCATCGAGGGCGTGCGCGCGCTACGGGGCGCATCGACCCGGCTGGCCGGGGACCGGATTGAGGCCTTCTCGTACCTGGTGGCAGGGTTGATCACCCGCGGCGAGGTCCGGGTGCACGGCTGTCCGCAGGACCGGCTGGTCACCGCGATCACCACGCTGGCCAGGATGGGCGCCCGGTTCGAAATCACCGATGAGTGGATCACCGCGACGGCGACGACCGGACTGCGGCCCGCGGCCGTGCACACCGACACCCACCCCGGGTTCATGACCGACTGGCATCAGCCGCTGCTGGTGCTGTTCACGCAGGCCGACGGAATGTCGGTGCTGCACGAGACGGTCTTTGAGAACCGGCTCGTCTATGTGCCCGCCCTGCAGCAGATGGGTTGCGAGATCGAGGTGTTCGCGGCGTGCCTGGGCGGGCCGGCCTGCCGGTTCCATGACACGGACGCCGTACACTCCGCCGTTGTCCGCGGCGGATCCAAGCTGCAAGGCGCGGACGTGACGCTGCCCGACGTGCGGGCCGGCTTTTCCGGCGTGCTGGCAGCCGCCGTCGCGGATCAGCCGTCCGTGCTACGCGGCATCGCGCACATCGAGCGTGGCTACCACCGGCCGTTCGAGCAGTTCACCTCCCTCGGACTGAGCCTGCGCCGCAGCTGAGCGCCATGGCGCTCGCGAACACTCACTGGCGTCGCCGCACCGCGTCGTGAGGCCGTGCGACGCCACCCGGCCCTTCCGATGCAGCTGACCCGATCAGTTCCTCGGTGATGAGAGTCAGGGCCTGCTGAGGTGGACGATTCTTGGTCCTCATGCGTGTATAGGGCATGGAACAGGACCAGCGCGAGTTCGCCGAGTTCTACGCCACGGCCTGGAGTGACTGCCTGCGGATTGTCATGGTCAGCGTGGCTGACCGGCCGCTGGCCGAGGACCTGGTGGCGGAGGCCTTCACCAAGGCGTGGGCGTCGTGGCGGAAGGTACGCGGGCTGGACGAGCCACGAGCGTGGGTCATCCGTACCGCGATGAACGCACGCGTGTCCTGGTGGCGGCGGCACCGCCGCGAGGTGACGCTGGGCAGCCACAACACCATGGCGGCCAGCAGTCAGGACCTGGCCGTCGATAGCTCCCTGGTGACCGCGTTGCGGCGGCTGCCGGTCCGGCAGCGCGAGGTGATCGCGCTGCGGCTACTGCTCGACCTGGACACCGGCACCACCGCCAAGATGCTCGGCATTTCCAGCAGCACCGTCACCACCCACCTGCACCGGGCCATCGGCGCTCTGCGCCGCGAGATCATTGCCCTCGACGATCAGGAGTTGGCGCTGTGAACAACGACCACACCTATAACGCAATCACCGGCCGTCTCGCCAGGATGCGGGACTCCCTCTGGGAGGAGACATACCCGATCATCCCGGCCGCCGAGATCATCGCCAGGGCCCGCCGTCGCCGCCTACGGCGACGCCTGGCCTCCGGCACAACCGGAGTCCTGGCACTGGCGGCCGGGGCGGCAGTTGCCGTGACCGCGCTGCTGCCAGCCAGTCACCCGGCCAGCCACCAGCGCAGCCATCCTGCTCAAGCCCAGCTGGCGGCCTGGACAGTGACCAAGGAGGCTGACGGCAAGATCCTAATCATAATCCGCGAGTTTCGCGATCCGGCCGCACTGCAACGCAGACTCCGCGCCGATGGCATCCCGGCCAGCGTCGTGTTCTATCCGGGCCGATTGCCGGCCGGCCTAAGTCCATTGCGCATCGTCCAGTTCAAGGGCAACCCGTGCCAGGAATACGGCGGCGGGGAAAGCCAGGCGCAGAACGTGGTGCAGGGCCCGCCGTGGCACGAGGTCGTTCAACCCTCGGCCATCCCCAGCGGTGCTGGCGTCCAGTGGGTTGCCAGCAGAAACATCGGTTACTATCCCCTGTCGCTGCTCCGGCCGGGCCAGCGCTCCAAGGATGGGCCGATCGCGCTCTTGGAGTGGCTGGTCCAAGCCAGCCCACAATGCAGCGGCAGCTGAGCCCTCCGCCGATCACCCGGAGACTCTCATCGCCCGGCCGGAGGGCCACGCGCCGACCCGCGCGGCCCTCTGGCCATAACCGGCGAGCAGCCTTAGAAGTGGTACAACCTGTCGTACTACTACCGAGGGAATGACCGTCATGTCGATCGCCGCGAGCGGGCATCGCGGCGGCCACGAGAGCGCCGGGCCCGTCTCAGGTCAGCAGTCCCCGGAGGGCTGGCGGCCAGGACCGGGGGAACACTGACCTGGTGACGCCCTGGCGAATCCGCGACTTCCACGAGGACGACCTTGATGCCGTCATCCGCCTCTGGGATGACCCGGCGGCTGGCGGAACATCGCCGGTGTTCGGGGTCTCTGACCTGATCGGGGCTGTTCGTGCCGATTCGCCCGCCGTGGTAGCGGCAGTGGGCGAAGAAGTTGTCGGCGCCGTGGTCGCGACCGTCAGCGGCGCCCGCGCGCAGCTGATGCGGATCAGCCTGGCCGCGGGCTGGCGCCGGCAGGGTATCGGCAGCGCGCTGCTCACCGAGCTCGAGCGACGGCTGGTCGCCACAGGAGCCCACCGGATCACATGCCTGCTGGCGGCCGGCAACGAGGTGGGCGCGCTGGCGCTGGAGAACTGCGGTTACAGCGTGCACCCCGCCATGCGGCTCTACGAGAAGCTTGAGCCGGTTGGCCCGGGCGATGTGGGAATCCTGGCCCAGCTCGGCGGGCGCATGATCCGGGCGGGGTCCTGGGCGCAGCTCAGCGGCATGGCCAGAGAAAAGGAGCTGATCGAGCGCCGCGTCATCCTGCCGCTGGCCAATTCTCAGGTCGCTGGCCGGCTCGGGCTGGTGCCGCCGCACACGGTCATCTTGTTCGGGCCGCCGGGTACCGGCAAGACGACGTTCGCCAAGGGCGTCGCGTCCAGGCTCGGCTGGCCGTTCGTGGAGCTGTTCCCGTCCCGGCTGGCGGGCGCCTCGCCGGGCGGGCTTCCGGCCGCGCTGCGCGAGGCATTCGGCTTGATCGCCGAGCTCGACAAGGTCGTGGTCTTCATCGACGAAGTCGAGGAGATCGCCGGCTCGCGCCGTCAGGGCGCAGGGGCCGCCGGTCCCGGGGTCACAAACGAGATGCTGAAGCTGATCCCGCCGTTCCGCGAGCAAGAACAGCGGCTGCTGATCTGCGCAACCAACTCGGTGCGAGACCTGGACACGGCCTTCCTGCGGCACGGGCGGTTCGACTACGTAATCCCCGTCGGACCGCCCGACGACCAGGCGCGGCAGGCGATCTGGGAGCGGTACATGACCCAGATGCCGCACTCCGGAGTTGACATGGCGGCGATAACCGGGCACTCGAACCTGTTCACGCCAGCCGATATCGAGTTCGCCGCGAGGCGGACGGCCCAGCTCGTGTTCGAGCGCGTCGTGCTCGACCACGGCGAGGAAGTCGTGACAACCGCCGACGCCCTGGCCGGCATCGAGCAGACGAGGCGAACGCTAGCGCCCGAGACCGTCGAGCAGTTCGAGCAGGACATCGAAAGCTATGCCCGGCTGTGATCGGCGGCAGCGCGGCAGGAGGCTTAGCCCGCGGTGGCGGCGCGATCGCGGATTTCTGGCGGCTGTTCGGGTGCTTGCTCGGTGACTGGTGGCCGGGCCGGGCGGGCGATTACCGGGATGGCGGCACCGGATACGACGGCTGCCGTGATGATGAGCAACGGCCGGTAGCCGAGGGTGTCCACCAGGGCTGCTCCGATCGTGATCGAGAGCGTCTGGGCCAGGTCGGTCGCCATGTAGGAGGCGGCCAGGGTCCGGCCCTGCAGGTTCGGCGGCGAGTAGCGCTGGGTGGCGGTCGTGACCACGACCGCGCAGAGCGGAACCGCAACCCCGAAGATCGCGAGCGCGGCGCAGGAGGCCGGGAGCACGGGAATCGTGTAGATGAGGCTCGCGACCGCCCATGCGGCCAGCGCGATCCCGAGCGTCCGGGCCTCGCCAGCGCGCCTGATCAGCCGGCTTACCGCGAGCCCGCCGATGATGGACCCGACGGCCTGGATGCTCATGAGCACGCCGAAGAAGGAGGCCGGCCTGCCGATCGCCGCGATGACGGCGAACGTCACCGATTCGTAGAAGCCGAGCACCAGCATGGCGATGGTGGCGCTCAGCGTGACCTGAGCCAGGAGGGGCGTGCGCCGCAGGTGTGCCAGGCCGGCCACCAGCTGGGCGACGACCGGCTGCCCGGCGGCCGGGCGCGACGTGGCCTCGGCGACGTGCACCGACAGCAGCGCGACGATCGCGACGGCGAACGTGACGGAATCGAGCACGGCCAGACAGCCGCCGCCGAAGCTCGCGTAGATCGCCGCCCCGGCCAGCGGCGAGGCGATGCGCAGGCCCTGGCTGATGGTCGTGCGCGCGGCGTTGGCGCCGACGAGGTCCTCATCTGCCAGCAGATCTTTGAGCAGCGCCGATCCGGCCGGACTGATGACCGTCGACGCGGCTCCGTAGCAGAGCGCCACCGCGTACATCACCCACAGGTCAGAGCGCGAGTGGACCAGCACAAGTGCGAGTACCGCGGCACCGGCCGCGGCGTTCGCGACGATCAGCAGCGGACGGCGCCTGACCCGGTCGACAAGCTGACCAGCCAGCGGCGCGGCCAGGCAGGGCAGGCCCTCCGCCAGGAAGATGGCCCCGGCTGCCGCGTTGCTGCCGGTCAGGTCCTTGGCCCAGATGCCGAGCGACAGGTACAGCGCGCTATCGCCGAAGCTGGAGACCGAGTTGCCGATCAGCAGCCGCCGGAAGCGCGCATCACCGAGCGCGCTCATGCACCGGGTTCCCGGCCCTCGTCGGGCAGCGGATAAGCCACGGCGAACAGCCGAGTCAGCCGGGACCCGGCGGGCCTGTTCGCCGGGTCGGCGACGCGGTCACGATAGGTGAGCATCAGCTCCTCGATCTGATCGCGCAGCCCGGCCAGCTCGTCCGGGGTCAGCCACGCAACGGCCCCGGCCCGCATCGAGGCTCGCTGCCACTGCTCCCCGTACGCTGGCGCGCTCTGGACCCAGCGCATCAGCGTGGCGAACTCGTGCTGGACGAAAACCCGCTCCAGCTCCGTTGCCGCCGCCGCGCGGGCGGGGTCGGGCTGCACCCGCGACCAGGACTGGTTCACCGTGGTCAGCCGCCAGGGCCGTTCCTTCTTCGAGGTACTCGGAGCTTCCTCAACCAGGCCGTAGCGTGCGAGCTGCCGCAGGTGAAACGAGCAGTTGGCCTGGCTCTCGCCGGTCAGCTCGGCGCAGCGGGTCGACGTTGCCGCCCCTTCCGTCAGCAGCACGTCCATCAGCGTCCACTTCAAAGGATGCGCCAGCGCACGCAGCGCGGCGGGGTCAGCGATCCTCAGCGGATCATCCGGGAGTCCACGAGGTGGCATATCCAAGAACGTACTCTTGCATTTCTGAGGATGTCAAAGCGTACTCTTGCGTCATGCGGCCGTACCGCGTCGGCATGACGGCTGCGGGTGGTCACGGCAACGGGCTGGCCATCATGCGGGAGCGAGCCGAAGAACTTGGCGGTACGGTGGCAGTCAGCGGCTCG
>JASIBJ010000174.1 GCA_030045215.1 Streptosporangiaceae bacterium
GAGTTCGTGGTCCGCGGCAGCGTCCAGCAGGGTGCGCTGATCGGCTTCTACCTGGTGGACGGGGTGGTGGCTGCCGCCGTAGGCGTCGACCGCGGCGGTGATCCGGAACTGGACCTCGACGGCGAGATGACGGCCTGCGCCCGCCTGGTGTCCGAGCGAGCCCGGCCGGCCGCCGCCGTGCTCGCCGACGACCGCACCGACCTCTGGTCGCTGGCGCGGCGATGATGCGCCGGTCAGGCGTTCGAGAACAGCGGGATGTTCGCCCCGCTGACGTGCGCCAGCGGGCTGTCCAGCAGCGCCACGATCAGTGCCGCGACGTCGTCGGGCGTCAGGCCAGGACGCAGCGCGGGATTTGCCCGGCGCAGCATCTCGGTGTCGACGGCACCAGGGCTCAGGCACACGGCGCTGATGCCGTACCCCCTGCCCTCGACCGCGATCGCCTCGGTCAGGCCGATAACCCCGTACTTGGACACGTTGTATGCGGCCAGCCCGGGGAACTTCTCGGTCGCATACACGCCCGACAGCGACGCGATGGTCACGATCCGGCCTCCGCCGGCCGCAACCATCGCGGTGAACGCCGCACGGCAGCACAGGAACGTGCCCGTCAGGTTGACCCCGAGCGTCCGCTGCCACAGTGCCGATGTCGTTTCGGCAAATGGCGCGGGCGTCAGCACGCCCGCCGCACAGACCAATGCACTCGGCTGACCGAACCCGCCGACCTCGGTAAACAGGCGCTGGACCGAGGCCTCGTCGCTAACGTCCGTCGGCACGGGCGTGGCCTGGCCGCCCGCGTCCCTGATTCGGTCGGCCACGGTGCCCAGAGCCTGAGGGTCCCTGGCCGCCAGCACCACGCGGGCGCCCGCCGCCGCCATGGCCGCGGCCGTGGCTGCCCCGATCCCGCGGCTGGCACCCGTGACGACCGCCAGTCGTCCCGCGAGCCACCGGCCGTGAGCATCGTCGGCCGTGGTCACGCCGGCGTGAGGCCGTGCGGGCTCACCCACCGTTGACCCGCCGGTACAGACGTTCGTGTGCGCGCAGGCTCACGTCGAGGTCAAGCCGGGTCTCGGCGTGCTTGCGGCAGGCAGCCCGCGAAATCCCGGCCACGTTCCCCACCGCCTCGGCGGCGGCCCGGACGTCATCGGGCGGCACGAGGAAACCCGTCACGTCGTCCATGATGACCTCACCTAGTGCGCCGCGCCGGAATGCCACAACAGGAGTCCCGCACGCCTGTGCCTCAGCCGCGGCCAGGCCGAACGGTTCGTCCCAGCGGGACGGACACAGCACGACCGCCGCCCGGGCCATTGCCGCCCACAGCGAGGTGCGCGGCACCCCCCGGTGGACGGCTACGCCCGGCCAATCCCGCCGCGGGGCGATCTGCTCCCGGCTGTACTCAGGATCGTAGACGTCACCGTAGACATCGATCGGCAGTCCCGCGGCGCTGGCGATGTCGATAGCTTCGGCCGCGCCCTTCTCCGGGCTCAGCCGGCCCGCGAAAAGCGTGCTCTGCCCGGCCGCCCGCGACCAGCGGATGGCGCGCGTGGCTGGGAATGGCGGCAGGATTGCGTCTACGGGAACGAAGCGGCGCCACGCGTTAGCCTGGAACGCCGACACCGCGGCCACCGCCGGCGGTCTGGTGCCGCGCACCGCGTCGCGAAGCGCCGCCGAGACAGCCCGGTCGGGCGGAAGGTGAAGCGTGTGGACTACCGGCGCCCGCAGCGCCGAGGCGTGCCGGATGGCGGGCGCGTCGAAAGCGTGATTGTGGATCACGTCATACCGGCTCGAACGGATGGCCTTGCAGACGACGCTAAATGCTGACTCAGCCGCCGCCTCGTCGCCGGTCGCCTCCTCGCGGCTCGCCGATTCTCCGGTCGAGGCCCCGCCTGGCCGGTAGAGCGTGCCGGCCAGGGACCGGGGGTCGATTCCGGTGTCGATCACCTCGACCCCGGGGATCTCCGAACCGGAGGCAGCGTACACATGCACGTCGTGGCCCCGGTCAGCCAGACCGCGGGCGAGGTCGGACACGAACGCCTGCGACCCGCCGAGCTGAGGTTCCCTGATGGCCGTCACCAACGGCGCCAGGATCGCGATTTTCAAGGCCCCAGTACCTTGAAGGCCAAGTCGCGCGGGGGGTTGATGCCGAGCACCTCGAAGGGCACCGTCCGTCTTCCGAGCCGCCGCACCTCGTCGGCCGCGTCAGCGTAGAAGATCTCGGACAGTTCCACCGCGTCGAGGTAGCTGGGGAACTCAACTGCCATCGCCCCAGCGAAACTGACGTACTGGTAGCCATGCGCGGCCAGCCAGTCGATGTGGTTTGGCCAGATAATTGCGACGGAGCCGCCTGGTCGGCATACCCGTTCCATCTCTGACAGGCCGGCCTCGCCGCCGTGCTCGGCGGCAGGGGTCAAGGCCGAGCAGGCGACCACCAGATCCGCGAAGTTGTCGGGTAGCGGAAGCTGATCGAAGAACCCCGGCACCACGCGCGCCCGGTTGCCGTGATCCGCGGCACTGAGCTTCCGCTGCAGGATCCGGCGCAGCGGCAGCGCCGGCTCGATCGCGACCACCTGCCGCGCCCGGCCGATGAGCTCGAGCGTCAGCCGTCCCGTGCCCGCGCCCACCTCCGTGATCCGGTCAACGCCGTGTGGCAGCCAGGCCACGACACCAGGATGCAGGTGCTCGGCGCTGGCCAGCCGGTCAAAGAGTTCCGGCTCAAGCCGGTACAGCAGTTCCCACGCCAGCGCCAGATCCCTTCGCGGGTCGCCGACTCCTTCCGGGACGAACCGGCTCGCCTCCTCGGGTGTAAAAACGCTCAGATCCGCGGCCGTGTACCGGCTCTCAACGTCCCGGCCTACCCGGAGCCCAGCGTCAGGTTCTGGCACCGACTTCCGCCCAGTTCTTGTCCGTCTCCCAGACCCGGACCGACCGGAGCAGCCCTGTCGGCAGCTCGGGTTCGAGCCGGTCCCAGAACGCCTGGGCCAGGTTCTCCGCGGTCGGGATCAGCCCCTTGAGCCACGGGACATCGGTGTTCAGGTTGCGATGATCCACGTCGCGGATGACCCGACTCGTGATGGCCTCGGACAGTACCTTCAGGTCGAAGACGTAGCCACTGGCCTGATCAATCTCCCCGTCTACGACGACTTCCAGCACGTAGTTGTGTCCGTGCAGGTTCGCGCACTTCCCGAATATGCGCTGGTTCTCGTCATCGGACAGGTCAGGGTCGCACAGCTGGTGCGCGGCATTGAACGACTCCCGGCGGCCGACCTGAACGGTCATAGCCTCGTCCTCTTTCGCGAGTTTCTCTAACGATAGAACGCTGGCCGTCATACCCGGTCCGGCGCACGGGTTGCGGATCCGGCCGACTGTACTGCCCCCGTGGAGGTGGCCTCGGCAACGCGGGCAGGGTCTTCCCTGTCTTCCCGCGGTCGGTTCAGTCGGCCGTTCTGCCAGCGTATCGGGCCCCGCTCTCAAGGACGCGCGCGCTCGCCCCAGGTGGAGCGCGGGCGAAGCCGGTCCCGGCCGGGCCGCGAGCTTCCGTTGGCGGAGCGCTGCCTAGCCGAGTCCGTTAAACATTAAATATCTACTGATACCGGGATAGGACGAGTGACCGCTCTCCTCCGGCAGCGCTTCGCCGCCGTGTTGATACCGGCTGGGAAAGGTGCCCGTGCGGGTACCGGCTAGAAAAGGTGCCCTTTCACCTTCCGGCGGAAGACGACGCGGTCGAACTCGACACCTTGCTCATTGATTGCCCTGAGCGTCATTGACGTGGTCCCGTCTGGCGCGGCGGGGACCACGTCCAGGGCGATGAATCCGTAGTCTCGGTAGCGCGCCTGCGACCAGTCGACCGTCTCGTACGAATCGGTGAAGTCGAGCTGGCTGACGTACGGCCCGACTCCGGTCGTGGCGTCCGCCGGGACTACGGTGCCGTTTCCCGGCGCGCCCGTGTTCACGCCAGCGATGAAGTTCCGGTCGGACTCGACAGCGCCGGACCACGCGTAGCGGGGACGGCCAGCCGACCCCACCGTGACGTAGGTGGTCCCGTCCTTCTCCGGGTAGACGACGGCCGGATCCGTCGGCGAGAGCGACACCGCCTGCGTGGACGACGTACCGCTGTTCGTTGCCGGGTCATACCGGATCGGGTTCGACCGCTCGTACAGGTGGTTGTGCCCCTGGATGGCCAGATCCACCTTGTACTCGGCGAACAGCCGGGCCAGGACCTTGCGCACGCCGCCGTCAGAGGAGTGGCTCTCACACGTCGAGAACGCGCAATGGTGGTAGAACGCGATGATGAAGTCGATCTCCGGATCGGCGCGGAACTCGCCCAACCGCTGCCTCAGCCATCGCGCCTGGGCGCCGCCGCTATATCCGAGCAGCCCTTGGATCTCGTAGCTGAGGTCATTCGCGTCCACGCTGACAATGCCAACGTTGCCGTACGTCACGCTGTAGACGGACGGGCACGGGCTTGGGCCGTTCTTCGGCAGGTCCAGCCGGTGAGCGTGGCCGCCATAGCCGATGGAACCGTAGTCGGCGATCGTCGTCGCGTCGGCGTCGAGCGAGGCGGTGAACAGCTCGACGTCGTGGTTGCCTGTCGCGAACATCCACGGGATGAAAGCCGAACTGGGTTCGATGGTGCTGAGGTAGCTGGTCCAGACGTAGGGATCGAAATCGTCCCAGCCCCCGCTGTTCGCCGGCGGAGCCGGGGTGTTCGTGTCGCCGGGCTGGGTGCCGTCGTATCCGTCGGGGTTGATAATCGGCTGCGCGTCGCCACTCGGGTTGGCATAGCAGATGTCGCCCGCGAGCAGCGTAAATCGCGAGGGAGTGAAGTTGACCGGATTGCGGACCAGCGTGATCTGGTTGACCAGCGCCGCGACCGGGGGGATGTCGGTGGGCGCGGTCGTCGACGTCGGGTTGTAATAGTCGGGATCGGCCGAGTTGTAGTAGTCGTCGGTGATGTGAGTCGACGACTCCGGCTGTAGCGAGATGGCATTGTCGAGCGTGAGGCCCGTTCCGGGGGCCCCGTTGATGCCCTGGTCGCCGTAAGCCGTGAACGTGAACGGGTCCAGACGGCGACGACCTCCCGGCGCGGTGGTGAAGGTCGCGTCGGGCGTGCAGCCGCGCTCTCCGTCCTTCCAGTACGTGAATCGGTAGTGGTAAGTCTGGCCCGGCTCCAGGCCGTCCAGCAGCGCGTGGACGTAGAACTGATCGGCGTTCAGCAGGTCGGTCGTGGAGGCCGTGACCGGCCCGGTGGCGACCCCGTTCCACACGGGCACGTGCGTGATGAGCTCGCGAAGCTCGGCCGGCACCAGGCAGCCATAGGTCGCATCGTGTCCGAACTCGACGGAAACCTTGATCCCTGATGGGACGGCGTTGTACTGGTTCACGTCGAACAGCTGTCCGGCGACCCACATCTGCCGACGCGGATCCGGACCGAAGGACAGGTGACGGCCGTTCACAACGAAACCGCCGGCCACGGTGCCGGTACTGGTGAGCGCGTCGGCGAACGCCAGCTCACCGAAACCGCCGCCGAGCAGGAAGGCGGCCCCGGCCGCACTTATGCTCCCGCGCAGCATGGTCCTGCGGCTGACCACGCTGCGTCGCAGCATCTGCTGGAAGAGTTCGTGCTGCTCGACCATTGGAACTGGTGGATGAGAATTGCGGGAAGCGCCCGGGCGTGAGAAGTCTGCGGCCATGTCAGGATGCTCGCGATACCAGATGAAGACGATATAAACAAAAGGTTGCGGCTGAGGAAACGTTGTGTCCGGCCCGAAGCATCGTTGCGGCAGCTGAGGCGCTGGGCGACTCAGGAGTTCGAGTACGCAAGATCCTGGCGACGGCCCGGTGAACGCGGTCGTTGTATGCCATTCATGTATGGCCCGCAGTCGCGCTCGTAATGACACGCCCAGCGAAATACACTTCGTTCCCCTCAAAAACGGCGCGTAATTGAACATGCTTGGTCAAAATGCCCGGCAGGCCGTGTTACGGTCGGCCCATGACGGTCGTGTTCATCACCGGGGGCAGCAGCGGCATCGGCCTGGCGACCGTGCGGCGGCTCGCGGCGGCCGGGGACCGGGTGTTCTGCGGATCGCGCAACCCCGCGAGCGTTCCTCTTCCCGCAGGCGTCACGCCTGTGCCCCTGGACGTTTCTGATCCGGCAGCCGCCGAGAAGGCTGTCGGGTCGGTGATAGAAGCGGCGGGTCGGCTGGATGTCCTGGTCAACAACGCTGGCACCGGCGTCGTGGCGCCGCTGGAGGAGACGACGGACGCGGAGGCGCACCGGATCTTTGAGGTGAACGTGTTCGGGCCCATGCGGCTCGTCCGGGCGGTAGTGCCACTGATGCGCGCCCAGGGCGGAGGCCGGATCGTCAACGTGACCTCAGTCAACGACATCGCGCCCGCGCCGTTCGCCGGCTGGTACTCGGCCTCGAAAGCAGCCCTCGCGAGTCTCAGCGCGGTTCTGGGCGCCGAACTGCACGGCACCGGCGTCTTCGTAACGGTGGTCGCCCCCGGGCTGTTCCGCACCGCCATGTCGGAGCAGCTTCCCTGCTGCCAGGTCGCGGACGGGTCCGGCTACGCCCGGGCGTTCGAGATGCTGCGCAGCCACAACGCCGCCGCCCTGGAGTCGGCCGGGAACCCGGACGAGGTGGCCAGCGCCATCGAGGACTGCATCCGGGCCGATGATCCGCCCGCCAGGATCGTCGTCGGCGCCGACGGCGCCGCGATGGAACAGGCGGTCCGGCAGTCGAGCGCCGAAGACCTGGCGAAGCTGCTCCGGGAGTTCGTCGCCAGCCTGACCTAGCACAGTGGAGTGCAGCCAGTAGAGGCGAAGCCGTCGCGGCTGCGGGCACGGATCCGCTGGATGACTTCACCTGCTACCCGAAGTACTCCGCCGGGGTGTGCAGGTTCGCAGATTACTCGGCCGCCGAGTACTGGGACAGACGTGTCTACATGGTCACCGAGTATGTCGGCCGGGCCGGGCGGGACACCTATAGCACCTGGGATACACGCATCTGGTACGCGCCCGTCCCGTGGCTGCTGACTGAGCCTGGCGGCCACGGACCGCCAGGCCGGCCGCGGACAGAGATCGAAAGCCTACTCCTAGTAACATCGCCCGCAGGTCCCGTCGTCGTTCGCGGGTCGTGCGGCCCGCCAGTGGAGGTGCCAGATGGCCGAGCTCCCACCGCCGCCAGAGGGAATCGTGCTGGCCCACTTCATCGTGTCGGATGATGTCGGGCGCTCCCGGCGCTTCTACACCGAGGTGCTCGGCGGCAGGGTGGTCTTCTTCGGTGACGTGACCTATGTCGCGCTGGCCAACAGCTGGATCATCATCAATGTCGGCGGGGGACCGACCGACGACAAGCCGTCGGTCATCCTGGAGACGCCGCCGGATCCCGACCGGGTCAGCAGCTTCCTCAATATCCGAGTGAGAGACATCGAGACCGTGTACGCCGAATGGAGCGCCCGGGGTGCTCAGTTCCTGACCCCGCCGAAACAGCACCAGTACGAGATCCGCTGCTATATCCGCGACCCCGACGGCTATCTCGTCGAAGTGGGGCAAACCACAGACCCAAAGGGGGACTGGTATCCCGCCCACTGGCCGCCGAGCACGCGAGCCGGCGACTCCGAGTGAATGCCGAGGTCACGGGGACCCCCTGCGGTCGACGCTGGCTAGTCCTGCGGACGCCGAGCCTCGATCCGCCGCGTGATGCACAGGAGGTTCGGTAATGACCACCGCGATCATCGGCACCGGCGGGATCGGATCGGCCATCGCCCGCCGGCTCGCCTCGGGCGGCGAGACCCTGCGGCTTTCGAGCGCCGACAGCAGGTCGGCACGAGCGCTGGCCGGACAAATCGGCGGAGCTGCGGTCGTCGCCGTCGACAACCGCGACGCGTTGAACGGCGCCGAGGCCGTCGTCCTCGCGCTGCGGTTCAGCGTGCTGAAGAGCGTTATAGACGAGATCGCCGACGCGCTAACCGGCAAGGTAGTGGTCGTTCCGAGCAACCCGCTCACCACGGACGCGCAAGGTAAGATCGTGCGTCTCCTGCCGGAAGGCCAGTCCTCCGGCGAGGTTGTAGCCGGGTGGCTGCCAGCGGGGGCGCATCTGGTCATGGCGTTTGGAAGCATGTCGGCCGATCTCTTGGAGTCCGCTAGCAACCGGTCACCGGAGCCGGCGGTCCTGTTCTACGCGACCGGCGACGCCCAGGCCGGCAAGGAAGTCGAGCGGCTGATCCGAAGGGCCGGCTTCGAGCCGGCGAAGATCGGCGGGATCGAGCAGTCGGGCCGACTTGAGGTGGGCGGCGACCTTCACGATCTCGTAGTCGGCCCGGCACAGGCGGCATCATTGATCAGCCGGGTCTGACTCGCCATCGACGGGATCTCGGCGCGGACCGAGCTGGCAGCTTGTCGGATCCGCAGCGAGGCGTTCGTAGAACAGCTGAGAGGCCTCGGAGAAGGCCGCCGGGACAAGGAGCAGTGAGATGAGGTACCTGATCTCGTTCGATGACGGCGCGATGGCCTTCCCTGAGGAGGATTTGCCCGACGTGACCAAGGCCGCGCTCGAGGTGGCCAGGGAAGCCCGTGACGCCGGCGTCTGGGTTTTCAGCGCCGGACTGAAGAGCCAGAGGGCGAGCATTGTGGCCACCGACGGGCTGGTCACCGACGGGCCGTACCCGGAGACCAAAGAGGTCATCGGCGGATTCGCGGTCGTCGAAGTGCCCTCACATGCGGAGGCGCTGGAGTGGGCCGCTAAGATCGCCGTCGCCTGCCGCTGCGCGCAAGAGGTACGCGAGCTTCTGCCCGACCCCGCCGTCTGATCGAAGCAGACCCGCCCTCCAGGCCGTAATCACTGCCGGCGGCCCCACGGCGGCCGGGGCCACCAGCGCCCTAACTGCCCGCTGACCTGCTGCCGCCTGAAGAGTTCTGGCTGTCAGGACCGGTTGTCGTGCGGCTGGTCCGCTTCCGGCTGGTGACGATCCTGCGCTTGCGCAAGGACTCGAGCCATTCCTGTCCGCTGAGCAGTCGCGTAGTCTTGCCCGACCTGACCTCGCCCGCCGCGGCGACTGCCATCGCGACGCTGGCAGCGGTCATGTCGTCGGGTGCGTCATACACGACGACCACGTCGTACTCGCCAAACGGAAAGCCCGTCACCACGATCGTGGCTCCCAGCTCCTCCAGGGCCGGCCGGATGACTTCCGCCGGATCTTGCGGCTCCTTGAGCTGATCCGCCATTGACTTGGCGGTGTAGGAGGCCTGGTACATGTAGAGCGGCATCGAGTTTTCCCCTTGGCGGGAAGAGTGAACAGATCACCAGCCAGTCCGTGACTCGCGGCGGCTTCTGCCGACGAGCGCACGGCAACGGACTGAAGACCACTGCGGTCAAAGATCGTAGACCCGGTCCAGTCGGGGGCACCAGCCTGCGCCTCGCCCACCAGCCCTTTTCCTCAATCCTGCCAGAGTCCCGCGCGGCCGTCGCATCCGGCTTCGCGCCCGACGTGCAGTGCCCCTCCGGGTACCGGGCCGGCTGAGTGCCGGGAGAGCGCTGCGTCGTGGTGGCGCTTGACGGCCATCTATCAAAGTGATATCACTTTGATAGATGGCCGGACAGACAGACCGGACGCCGCAGTGACAGGAGGCATCCCGATGAACGCAACAGCTGACACCACCACCACGCCGCAGTCCCCGCACGCCAGCCCGATGCATCCGCCCGCCGGCAAGCTTGTCAGCATCTGGTTGCAGGCAAGGCGCCGGTTCACGCCGTGGGCGTACCCGCGCCTTCGTGCCCTCGCGGTCACGCGCCTTGCCGTTGGCATCTTCCTGGTAGGCCTCAGTGCCGTGCTCATCGCTGATGGCCACGACGGGTGGGCCGCAATACCGCTGGCGGGCGCGGCGCTCCATCTCGCGATCGGCTTCCTTGACATGAGCGCGGCCCGGTTTGCATCCCGCCGGGTCTGAGAGCGTCGTACGTCGATGCTGTCCACGACGATAGAGGCCGGCTCCGAACGCGGAGCCGGCCTCAGAGTTCTCCTGTCGCGTCGCGAGCCGCGATCGCCGCGACACACTCATCGATCGCCTCGCGCGCCCAAACTCGCTGCTGCTCGTTACCGACGCGCTCGGCCCACTCCTGCGCCTGCTGGAATTCGTCGAGTGCCTCGTCCAGGCGCCCGCCGTCGAAGTGCCCCCAGCCAAGGTTGTTATGCAGGGAGACGAGCCAGCGCTGGGTGCGGTCGTCCGGTGCTGCCAGCGCAAGCTCGATCCCCTGCGCCGCCCACTCACTCGACCGAGTCTGGTCGGCGATGGCGAGCATGTGCAGCGCATCAATCTGGAGGAACAGCAGGTTGGCGGTCTCGGCGGTCCTCCCGGCGGTCTCGAACTCCGGCACAGCCTCAGCCGGCCGTCCTGCGCTGTTCAGCAGCCGGCCAGTCTCGAGTGCAACGCGGGTCCTGACCACTGCGTCCGAGGTAGTGCCAAGAGAATCGAGCAACGCGCGGGCGTCCTCGAACCGCCGCTGCAGGCCGAGCGCCCGGGCCCGCTGGGTGACCAGCTCGGCCCGCTCGGAATCTGTGTGCGACTCCGATGCCTCCTCGACCGCAAATCTTTGCTCCGACCCAGCGGGGTCTTCGAAATCCCACAGCTCGTCAAGCATCTTCTGAGTGATCACGCTGCCAACATACTGTCCCTGCCGGAGGTTGCGTCCACGGCGACGCAGGCCGGGCTATGGCGGGACGCGGTCAGCCGCGCAGTCGCACGCGATAAACCCGGCGACAATCGGTGGTCACCCCGCGACAATGGCCGCCGTGGAGGAGGTCGAGGTCGTCGTCGCCCATCATGAGTGCGCGACCCTGCGGGTAGGCGACGTGTTCCTGAAGATCGACGCTGATCAGACGCGCACCGACGTCGAGGTCGAGGCGATGGCTCTGGCGCCGATCCCGACTCCGGAGGTCCTCTGGCGCAAGCCGCCCGTGCTCGCGCTCGCCGCCCTCCCGGGGACGGCACTTGGCCGCCTCGGCGAGCCGTCGACCGCGCCGCCGGCCGCGTGGGCGGCGACGGGTGCCGCCGCGCGGATGCTGCACGAGGCGCCGCTGCCGCCATGGCCAGGTCGGAGCCTCGAGGAGTTGGCATCGAGCCTCGACGACTTGGGATCGCGCCTGGACGGCGAATGCGAGTGGCTCGTCACCAACGACGTCCTTCCCGCCGACGTGGTCACACGCAACCGCCAGATTGCCGAGGCTGCGCTGCGGCCGTGGACACCGGTGTTCATGCACGGCGACCTGCAGGTCGCCCACGTGTTCGTCGACGGTGACAAGGTCACCGGCGTGGTCGACTGGACCGAGGCGGGCCAGGGCGATGCCCTGTTCGACCTCGCCAGTTTGACGCTCGGACATTCTGAGCACCTCGGCGACGTCGTCGCCGGCTACGGCACCGGCTTCGACCTCGACGTGATCCGTGGGTGGTGGTCGTTGCGATGCCTGCGGGCGGTCCGCTGGCTGGTCGAGCACGGCTTCGACCCGTGGCGACCGGGGTGCGAGGTCGACGTGCTGAGATCCCAGCTGTGAGACTGGATGAACTCGACGGCAGTGCGGATGGCTCTCATCCGGGCTCGCGGCCGGGACTCGAGCACGCGCCTACCGGTCACGGACGGCTTGGCGCCCCCGGAGTACTGGCGCGAACTCACCGAAGCCCTGGCGTCGGCCGGGGCGGTCCTGCTGCCGGGGCACGGCGCGGGCAAGGCAAACGCGTCGCATCACTGGGTGGCGTATGTCGAGAAGCATCACAGAGATGTCGCCGCCAGAGTAGTCGGCTGGCTCGGCAGTCGCCCACGTGCGGCCGGAACTGAGGTCAGGGCAGCCGGGCGATTATGATCTCGAGCGCGGACTCGATGTGCTCGCGGGCGGTCCGCTCGGCCGTATCACCGTCGCGCGCCAGCACCGCCTCGACGAGCCGGGCGTGCTGGGCCCGGGAGATCGCGAGGTCGTCCCGCGTGTAGAGCGAGGCCACCTGGCGGTTGAAGGCAAAGTTGCGGTTGTGGGCCAGGGTGCTTGCCAGCCGCTCGTTCCCGGCGATAGTGACCAGCTGATTGTGGAAGATCTCATTGTGCTCGACCCGCACGGCCATCTGGCTGTCGGCGGCGGCCGAGTCGCGCAGGCGCGCGAGCTCCTCGATCTGCGCATCGCTGATGCGCTGGCTGGCCAGGCGGGCCGCGTACCCTTCCAGCGCGAGGCGCACCTCGTAGATTTCCTGGATCTCCTGCTTGGAGTGCTCGTACACCAGCCACCGGCGGCGGCGCGAGATGACCAGGCCATCGGCCGCCAGCCGCTGCATGCTCTCCCGCACCGGCGTGCGGGACACGTTCAGCCGCTCGGCAATGTCGATCTCCGCCAGCGGCTGGTTCGGCCGAAGCTCGCCCCGGACGATCTCTCGGCGCAGCTGCCAGTAGACGTCCTCGCTGAGCGATGAGCCGGTCCTGGCGTCACCGCGGACCCTGACCTCGGCTTCGTGCCCCACGCCTCGAGACCTCCCTGGTAACAGGATTGCGCCGAGGGTACACCGCTGCTGGCGGCAGAGCCTGAGCGCGGCCCCGTCAGTAGACGGGTCTGGCTCTGTTGCCGTTCAGCGCACTGACCCAGGACGACACTGGCGGTGTGTACGCGATCGGATGAGGGACCTCAATGTCGATGTAGAGCGGCCGCGGATCCGCGGCGAAGCCGGCCGCCAGCTCTTCCAGCCTGTCCAGGCTGCTGACGCGCTCGCCGTCCAGGCCGCAGGCCCTGGCGACCCCGACGGCATCGATCGGGCCCGGGTCTACGCCGAAGTACCGGCCCTCGGCGTATAGGTGCTGCAGCATCTTGATCCAGCCAAGGCTGAAGTTGGTGAACTGGACGAACAAGATCGGTAGCCGGAACCTGGCAGCAGTCTCCAGCTCCCCGCAGGCCATCGCCAGGCTGCCGTCGGCGGTTACCGCCAGCAGCGGCCGGCCGGGCCGGGCAAAGCAGGCGCCGATCGCGCCGGGAATCGCGTACCCCATTGGCCCGTGCCCGCGCGGCGCGATCACCGTCCGGCCGGGGCTGACCGTCTCCCAGTAGCAGGCGACGTTGGGAGTCGGGGTGCCGGCGTCGGCCAGGACCACTGTGCCGGAACCGAGCACCCGGTTCAGCAGCGTCACCACCCTGGCTGGCTCCAGCTGACCATCGCGGACTTCGCTGCTCCCCGGCGGTCCTTGCCTGACCCACGCGGCGTGCCGCTCGCTGATGTCGCGGATCCGGTGGTCGAGTACGGCGTCCTCGACCGGGTCGAGGTGCGCGAGCAGCTGCGCCAGCACGGTCCTGGCGTCGCCGGTTAGCCCGGTCGCCTCGGGAAAGTTGTGGCCAGCCCGCTCCGCGGAGACATCGATCTGGGCTATCGGGACGCCCTGTCGCGGCGGGCCGGTCCAGCTGTTGGTATCGGTGGCGTTGGCCCGGCTGCCCACGATCAGCACGGCATCGGCTGCCGCCACGATGTCGTTGGCGTAGCCGCGCCCGCCATTGTTGCCCACGACCCCGATCGACAGCGGATGGCTGTCGGCGATCGCGCCCTTGCCGTGGATCGTCGTCGCGACCGGAATGGCGCGGCGCTGGGCGACGGCCGCGAGCTCGTCCCACGCCAGGGAGCTGTGTATTCCGGAGCCGGCGATGATGACCGGCCGGACCGCGCAGGTCAGCATCAGCGCGGCCGCCCGCACGTTGTCCCCGTCCGCTGGCGCCCGTGAGCCCGGCACGGCGGTGGCGTCTGCGTCCGCCTGCAACGGCCGCCGCGTGACCTGCTCGTCTAGCACATCCTCGGGAACGATGACGACGACCGGCCCTGGCCGGCCGGAGACGGCCGCCGCCGCCGCCTCCCTGACGGCACCGGGGATGTCGTCGGCCTGGTCGACCACGATCTGCCTCTTGGTCACCGC
>JASIBJ010000175.1 GCA_030045215.1 Streptosporangiaceae bacterium
AGCGAGCATGTCCCGGCCCGCGTCGGTCAGGTACAGCCCGTAGGACCGGCGGTCCGCCGGGTTACGGCGGCGCTCGACGAGGCCGCGGTCCTCCAGCTCGTCGACCAGGAACACCATCTGCGTCGGGTTCAGGCCGATCAGCTCGCCGATTGCCTGCTGCGCCATGCCTTCGTTCTCGGCCAGCCTGGTCAGCATGCCGAAGTGCCGCGGCTCTATCCCGAGCGGCTCGAGGCGTTCGCGGAATTGCCCGGCGACCAGCGTCCCGAGCTGCACCAGCAGGAAGCCGATGCCGAAGGCCTCGGGTTCAGGTGCCGGGCCGGCCGGCCGCGCGTCGCCGCTATCGGTCACGGTTGAATACTATCACCAGCCTGTTATAGTTTCGATTCAAGATAATCCTGGAGTGGAGAAGAACTGAAGTGAAATACGCCATGGCGCAGGACCAAGGGAACAGCCCGGAGTTGCGCGGCTCCGACGCGGAACGGGACGCGGTGGTCAGCGAACTCGGACAGCACTTCCAGGGCGGCCGCCTCGGGGCGCGGATGCGCGGCGGGCGGCGGCAATGGCGGTGAGCGACACCGGCCAGGCCGCGCCAGCCCGCACCGCACTGTCACCGGGCCAGGTGGCCCGGCTGCGCGGCACTAGCTTCGGGATGCTCGTCATGCTGATCGTGCAGTTCGCGATCGGGATCGTCGTCAATCTCTACGTCACCGTTCCGGCCGCGGATCAGGGCAGCCTGGTGCACGCCTTCGGCAAGGCGCTCAGTGACCCGCCCGGCGCGCTCGCGTCCCATGCCGGGCTAGGCCTGCTCATCGTGGTGGCCGCGATCGGCCTGGTAGTCAGGGCGGTCGTCGCCCGGCACGTGCCGACGATCGCGGCGTCGGTCATCGGCCTGCTCGCCATCATCGGCGCGGCCGTGAACGGCGTCAGGTTCGTGGCCGATGGCGGGCCGGACAACGCCTCACTGGCGATGGCGCTGTCCACCGCGGTCGCCATGCTCTGCTACGCGATCAGCCTGTTCGTGCTGTCAGGTACTGGCCAGCGGCGGTCCTGAGCGCCGCGGCGCCCGCCGCGATCGCCGGATGCCCGGCGGCGCCGCTCCGGCAGGCGATCAGGGTTCGCCGCCGGGCCCGCAGGTGCGCGAGCACGACGCCGGTCGGCTCGTCGGCTAGGGCCAGCTCGGGCACCAGGGCCACGCCCTGGCCGGCGGCGACCAGCGCAAGCACGGTGGCGAAGTCGTCGGCGTGGTGCCGGATCCGCGGCGTGAACCCGGCCGCCTGGCACAGTCGCACCGCCATCAGGTAGCACAGGGTGCCGGGGCTGGCCGCGATCCAGGGCAACTGAGCACACTGCCGGAGCGGGTCTCCCCCGCCGGCCGGCCCGCCCGCGGCCGACGCCAGGAAAATCGTCTCGGTCAGTAGCGGCTCGGTCTCCAGCGCCGGGTCGGGTTCGGCCGGCACGTAGTCGTACTCGTGCACGAGCGCGAGATCCAGGGCGCCGGCCCGCAGCGCGTCCGGAACCTCCGCCGGGTCCAGCTCGGTTACCAGTAGCTCCAGCCGCGGGTAGGCGGCGCCGAGCGCCACCAGCGCGGACGGCAGCAGCGTCCGGACGGCAGTGGGGTACGCCCCGATCCTGAGTTCTCCGGCCAGCTCGGCCCTGGTCGCGGCCAGGGCCGCCGATGCCTCCTCCAGCAGGGCCAGTACGGCTTCGGTCCGCGCCGCTAGCTCGGCCCCGGCGGGCGTCAGTGCGACCCGGCGCCCGACGTGCCGTACCAGCGGCACCCCGGCTTCCCGCTCCAGCGCGCTCAGCTGCTGGGATACGGCGGACGGCGTATAGGAGTAGGCCTGCGCGACCGCCGCGATCGTGCCGAGCCTGGCCAGCTCCCGCAGCAGCCGTAGCCTGCGAACATCAAGCATTAGCTCAGCTTAGGTCTTAAGCCAGAAACGTGAAATGGACCTGAATGGTAAGTCCAGCGAAGATCGGGCTATGACCACCACAGCCACCCAGTTCGGCGGGCTCTTCGTCCCCCTCGTCACGCCCTTCACCGACAGCGGCGACCTGGATGCGCGGGCCCTGGAGAGCCTGGCCCACCGGATCCTGGACGCCGGTGCCGCCGGCCTCGTCGCCCTCGGGACCACCGCCGAGACCCCCTTGCTGACCCCGGCCGAGCGGGCCGCCATCCTGGACACCTGCGCCAGGGTGTGCCGGGAGCGGACGGCACCGCTGATCGCCGGCGCCGGGTCGAACAGCACCAGGCAGTCGGCAGCGGCCCTGAGCGAGCTCGCCGCCTGGCCGGAGATCAGCGCCGCGCTAGTCGTCGTGCCGTACTACAACCGGCCGGGCGAGGACGGAGTCGTCGCGCACTTCCGGGCACTGGCGCCGGACAGTCCCGTGCCCTTGATCATCTACAACATCCCGTACCGCACCGGCCAGCAGGTGAGCTGGCCAGCCATGCGCCAGCTCGCCATGCTGCCGGGAGTGGCCGGCGTCAAGCACGCGGCGGGGGGCATCGACCGCGACACCGTCACGATGATGGCCGGGGCGCCCGCCGGGTTCGCCGTGCTAGCCGGCGACGACCTGTACGCGCCCGCGCTGCTGGCGCTCGGCGCGCCCGGCGCGATCATGGCGTCGGCCAACGTGTCCACCGCCGAGTTCGCCGCCCTGGTCGCCGCCTGGCGGGCAGGCGACGCGGCTGCCGCCCGGCCGCTCGGGCACCGGCTGACCGGGCTGGCCGAGGCGCTGTTCGCGGAGCCGAACCCGACGGTCATCAAGGGGGTGCTGCACCGGCAGGGCCACATTCCCAGCCCTGCGGTCCGGCTGCCCCTGCTGCCGGCCCGCGCGGAGGCGGTCGATGCCGCACTCGCCGCCGCTGCCAGCGTGAGCGGCGTTCCGGCCTGAGCACGACGCAGAGTAGGTTAGGAGTCCGATCGGACCGAGGGAGGCACCGGGTGAGCGGCGGCGTGGAGCACCTCGTGCTCTCCGGGCCCGTGCTGCTGGCCATCCCGGTCGCCGCCGCGGCCGGCGCGATCACCTTCCTGTCCCCGTGCTGCCTTCCGCTGGTGCCCGGCTACCTCTCCTACGTCACCGGGATGTCCGGCACCGCTGCCAGCGCGGCCGCCTCGGACGACCCCGAGGCCGCGCCCGCCACGAGCGTTGCCCTTGCCGCGGCCGGCGGCCCTGCCGGGACGACGATCACGATCACGCCGCCCCGCACGCAGCCTCGCAACCGGGTCATGCTGGGCACGCTGCTGTTCGTTCTCGGATTCTCGGCCCTGTTCGCCGTCGAGGGCATCACGGTCAGCAGCATCGGGGATGCGCTCGCCAGCCACGCTGACGGGCTGTCGAGGATTCTCGGCGGCGTGATCATCCTGCTTGGCCTGATGTTCATGGGCGCCTTCGATCGGTTCACGATCGCGGGCCGCATCTTCCGGCCCTCCTACCGGCCGCGGGCCGGGCTGGCCGGGGCGCCGGTGCTCGGGGTCCTGTTCGGTCTCAGCTGGACGCCGTGCATCGGGCCGACGCTCACGGCCGTGCTGTTGCTCAGCGAGAACAGCGGCACGGCGCTGCGCGGCGGGGTGCTCGCGTTCGTGTACGGCCTCGGGATCGGCATCCCGTTCCTTATCATGGCCTTCGCCTTCCAGCGCGGGGTGACCTTGTTCGGCTGGGCCAGGCGGCATGCCCGGCTGATCACCCAGATCGGCGGGCTCATGCTGATCACTGTCGGGGTGCTCGAGGTCACCGGGGCGTGGGCGAGCGCGATCATCTGGCTCAAGGTGCACTGGCTGAGCGGATACACCCCGCCGATCTGAGCCCGCCGGCGTCTCCCCGGAAACGCCGGCGGCCCGGACTGCGTTACGTCGCGCGCGGCGGCAGCGGCGGACGCGCTCTCGAGGGGCGGGCCGACCGGTCCGGCGGGCTGGCGGGCGGCCGCTCGGCCAGTGCCGCCAGGGCCATATCGACCGCCCGTTCCAGCTGCGTGTCCCGCCCGGCGGCCCAGTCGTCGGGTGAGACGAGCACCTCGATGTCGGGCTCGACGCCGTAGTTCTCAACCCCCCAGCCCAGCTCGTCGAACCAGAACGAGTACTTCGGGATGGTCATCCCGGTGCCATCGACGAGCATGGTGTCATCGTCGATCCCGATGACGCCGCCCCAGGTCCGCGCGCCGACGACCGGGGCCAGGTTCTTGAGCTTGATCGCAGCGGTGACGATGTCGCCGTCCGAGCCCGCCCACTCATCGCTGAGCGCGACCATCGGTCCGCGCGGGGCGTCATGCGGGTAACTCTCCGGCCGCATCCCCCTCGGCAGGTCCCAGCCGATGATCTGCCTGGCCAGCTTCTCGACCACCAGCTGCGAGGTGTGGCCGCCGCGGTTGCCGCGGACGTCCAGGATCAGGCCGTCCTTGAGCATTTCGGTGCGCAGGTCACGGTGGAAGTCGGCCCACCCGCCGCTGACCATGTCGGGCACGTGCAGGTAGCCGAGCCGGCCGCCGCTGCGCTCCCTGACCTCCGCCCGGCGCCCGGCGACCCAGTCCTGGTAGCGCAGCCGGAATTCCGAGCGCAGCGGGGTCACGACCACGCGTCGCTGCTTGCCGTCGCCGTCGGCGACCGTGATCTCGACCGGCTTGCCGGCCGTGCCGACCAGCAGCGGACCCGGGCCTGCGGCCCCGACGGGCTGGCCGTCCACGGCCACCAGCCGGTCACCGGCGTTCAGCCGGGCGCCAGGCCCGTCCAGCGGCGAGCGCGCGAGCGGGTCAGACGACTCGCCGGGGATCACCCGGCCGATCCGCCAGCCGCCATCGCGGTCACGGGTCAGGTCCGCCCCGAGCAGGGCGGCGACGGTAGCGCCGTCACCGGACCCGTTGGAGGCGGCGGTCACGTATGCGTGCGAGCAGCCGAGCTCGCCGAAGATCTCCCACAGCAGATCAGCGAAGTCGCTCGCGCTGGCGACCTGCTCGACCAGTGGCCAGTACTCGGCCAGCATGGCTGGCCAGTCGACTTCCGCCATGTCCTCGACCCAGAAATCATGCGCCATGAGCCGGCCGGCCTCGTCGAAGGAGTGGCGCCACAACCGGACCGGGTCGGCCAGAAAGCGGGCGCGGGAGCCGTCCACGCTGACGTGGTCATCCGGATTGTCCGGGTCGGCTTTGCGGTCGGCGGGCAGCACCGTCAGCTTGCCGCGGTCGCTGACGACGAGCCTGGTCCCGTCGCCGCTGGTCACGAACCAGTCCACGTCGTCTTGCAGATCCGCGGCCTTCTGCCGCTGGAAGTCGAACCGCTCAAGCGTCGGGCGCGGCTCGTCGTCGGTGAGCCGGGCACCGCCGAGCCCGAGGTTCCCGGAGACGGGTTCACGCAGCCAGGCCAGGCCGCCTCTGACCGCGCGCAGCGACGCATACCGCGCCTCCGGCACGGGCAGCGCGACGACTCTGGCGGCGATGCCGTCGAAGTCGATCGTGACCTTCGGCGGCTTTCCTGCGCCAGCGTCGCCAGAATCGCCAGCGCCAGTGCTAGTGCCAGCGCCAGTGCTAGTGCCAGTGCCAGTGCTCGCGCCGGAGTCGCCGCCCTCCCGGGCCTCGGTGCCCGTCCCGGCCTCTGTGCCCTTCTTGTCAGGGTCCTTGCCGTCGGAGGCCTGGCCGTCTCCGATGCGCCGGCCGCCAGGCTGCGGCGCGAACGGCGACGGCGTCGCCGCGGCCAGCGGCGCCAGGTACGGCCGCGATCCGAGCGGGAACGACAGGTCGAAGAAGTGAGCGTCGTAGATCGGATCGAAATTGCGCTTGGACAGGAACGCCAGGTACTGCCCGTCGGCGGTGAACACCGGGTCGGTGTCGGCGAACCGGCCGTCAGTGGCGTCGAAGACCTCGCGGTCGGACACCAGCGCGACCCGGATCCGGCGCAACGGCTGCGGCCCGGGCTGCGACCAGGCCAGCCAGGCCGAGTCCGGCGACCAGGCCAGGCCGGTAATCTCGCCGTCGTCCGAGGCGGCCAGCTCGGCCACCTCGCCCGAGGCGACGTCCACCAGGCGCAAGTACCCGTCGCGGGAAGCCACGGCCACCGCGCTGCCGTCCGGGGCGGCCGACAGGTCGGACACGATGCCGATCTGGCCCGCGGCCAGAGTCCTCGGGGCCACGGCCTCGCCTTCGTTCTCGCCGCCGACCTCGAGCGCGTGCACGCCGTCGGCGTCGGTGACCCAGACGACCTGCCCGTCCTTGCCGAGCACGCGCGGGAACCGGGTCCGCACGCCGGGCGTCACCGAGAGGGCACGGCCGGGCCCGTCCCTGTGCGTGAGCCAGTGAATGGTGCCGCGCACCTCCACGGCGCTGGCTTGTCCGGTCTCGTCGCATGACAGGCCGCCAACGTGGTCGGAGGCCGAGACGAGCCGCGGCGCCCGGCCCGCGGTCGCCGAGCCTAGGCTGACCTCGAGCCGCCGGGGCGCATCAGCCTCCAGGCTGTCGAGCAGCCACAGCTCACCCCGGCACGTGTACACGATGCGCCGCCCGTCGGTGCTGGCCTGCCGCGCGTATGCGCCGTTGTGATCGGTGTGCCGGCGCAGGTCACCGCCGTCGAGATCAACCGAGTAGATGTTGCCTGTGCCCTCGTGATCCGACAGGAACGCCAGCCTGCCCCCGATCAGCATGGGGCTGGCGAAGTGGCCGGCCACATCCGCGAGCACTCGCCGGAACGGCCCGTCCGTGCCGTCCGGCGCCGTCGTCCGGACCCAGAGCCGCCCGGCGGTGCCGCCGCGATAGCGCTTGCGCCATGCCGGATCACTCGGCCCGCCGGTCAACACGGCCACGGCGCCGGGCTCGATGGCCACATCGGACAGGACGCCGAACGGCAGCGCGCGTGAGCCGGGCGCGTCCGGGTCAGCGCTGATCGCGTACGCCCGCTGCCAGAACCCGAAGGGTTGCCCGGCCGAGCTGATCGCCAGCACCTCGTCGTCCGGGTTCCAACCGGTCACCTTCGTCCGCGAATCGCCGGCCCAGTACGTCAGGCGCCGGCTCGCTCCCCCGCCGCTGACGTCGGCCAGGTAGACCTCGGTGGCATCGCCGGTCACGCCCGCCCACGCGACGCGGCTCCCGTCACGGGACAGCCGCGGCCACGACGCCACTGCGTCATCCGCGGAGAGCCGCCAGCCCCGGCCGCCGTCGGCCGCGGCCAGCCAGACGTCGTCCTCGGCGACGAACGTCAGAAGATCATGCTGAACGTGCGGAAAGCGCAAGTAGTCGGTTGACGTCATTTGCCGATCATATGAGTTGCCGTAAGTCGGCGGCGATGCGCAGACTTGCCCGGTGCCCAGTTTCGAAGAGCTGATCGACGAGGGCGCCGCGGTGCCGGTCGAGGGCTGGGAATTCTCCTGGTTCGAGGGGCGTGCGAGCGAGGAACGCCCGCCCTGGGGTTACGCCCGCCTGCTCGGGGAGCGGATGGCCGCGCTGGCCGGCGTGCCGGGAGCCGCCGCGCTCGATCTGCAGACCGGCGGCGGCGAGGTGCTGGCGTCCATCCCGGCCGGCCCGCCGGTCCTCGTGGCCACCGAGTCCTGGCCGCCCAACGTCGAGCTGGCCAGCCGGAATCTGGCCGCGCTGGGCGCGGAGGTCATCGCGATGGACGACGAGCTTGATGACCTGCCGTTCGGGGACGCGACCTTCGACCTGGTCGTGAGCCGTCACCCGGTGGGCGTGCGCTGGGACGAGATCGCGCGGGTCCTCAAGCCGGGCGGCACCTACTTTTCTCAGGATGTGGGCGACGGGTCGGTGCGCGAGCTGACCGAATTCATGATGGGCCCGCTGCCTGCCGACGACGGGC
>JASIBJ010000176.1 GCA_030045215.1 Streptosporangiaceae bacterium
GCGCCAGAAGGCTCGATTCCGGCCGGCACGGCACCGGATGCGGGCGAGCTGTCCTGGGGGCGTCGGGACTGGTACGCCAACTGGGAGGCCGAGCATCACGCCTGCCGGGAGGGCGTGATCCTCATGGACATGTCGTTCATGGCGAAGTTCGCGGTCCAGGGCCGCGACGCGGGCCGCGAGCTTGACCGGCTGTCGGCCAACGCCGTCAACGGCGAGCCCGGCATGATCACCTACACCCAGTGGCTCAACGAATGCGGCAAGCTGGAGGCCGACCTCACGGTGACCAAGCTCGCCGACGACGACTTCTATGTGGTGGCCTCCGACACCGCCCACCGGCACGCCCTGAGCTGGATGCGCCGTCACTTCGCCGAATCAGACGCGCGAGCCTTCGCCGCGGACGTCACGTCGGCCTATGGTCAGATCAACGTCCAGGGGCCGCGGTCGCGCGAATTGCTGGCCGCGGTCACCAGCGCCGACGTCAGCGATGACGCGTTCGGTTTCCGGTCCGCGCGGTACATCGACATTGGGTTTGCCCGCGTGCTGTGCATCAGGATCACCTACCTCGGCGAGCTCGGCTACGAGCTGCACATCCCGGCCGAGCAGGCGCTTCACGTCTACGACCGGCTGGTGGAGGCGGGTCGGCGGGTCGGCCTGCGGCACGCAGGGCTGAAGGCGCTGTCGAGCCTGAGGATGGAGAAGGGCTACCGGGACTACGGGCACGACATCGACAACACCGACACCGTGCTCGAGGCCGGCCTCGGGTTCGCGGTGGCGCTGGACAAGCCGGGCGGCTTCATCGGCCGGGACGCGGTGGCGGCCCAAAAGGCAGCGGGCAAGCTGAGCAAGCGCCTGGTCCAGGTGTTGCTCGCCGATGCCGAGCCGCTGATGTTCCACGCCGAGATCGTCAGGCGCGACGGGGCCCCGGCCGGTTACGTCCGCGCGGCGTCCTACGGCTGGACCCTAGGCGGCTCGGTCGGGCTGGCGATGATCGAGTCCACCGGTGAGCCGATCGACCAAGCCTGGCTCGACGCCGGGTCCTGGACCGTGCAGATCGGGGATCAGATCGTCCCGGCGCGGCTCTCGCTCCGGCCGTTCTACGATCCGGCGAACAAGCGCATCAAGATGTGAGGCTGCGGGCAGCCGCTGCATGACCGGGCCAGTGAACGCATCAGGACGCGGTATCCGGATGGCGGCTCAACTGACGCTGATCAGATGCACGTCCGAGGCGGTAATGATGCCCCCGATCACCGTGTAGGTGCCCTGATAGATCTTGACGACCCCGTCGTCCTGCAGTGCTCGCAGGCGCGCGGTCACCTCGTCGCCGTTGATCGAAATGATCGTCAGCTTGTCTCGCAGCGTGCCGACGTACCCGGCCCTGAATTGCGGATACGCCGTCCCGTTCGACGAGCCGCTGGTGCCTCCCCCGACTAGCTGCCATGCCTCCAGGAACCGGTGCTGGTTGATGGCCGCGAAATAGGCGCGCACGACCGCAGCCGGATCCTGCGGTAGTGCCGCCGCGCCGGTGGTCGACTGTGTTGCGGGACGGTTGGCGGCGGGGCTGTGATGCAGCAGCTTGTAGCCGAAGCCGGCGAGCACCCCGATCACGGCGACGCCGATGAGGCAGGCTGCGACCTTGCCGCCGACGCCACGGGACTTCCGCGGACGCGGGGCAGGCCGGTAGTCACGCGGCTGCGGGAGCGCAGGCCTGGCCGGACGGCCACCCGGCGTGCCACGGTCGGCCGGAGGCAAGCCCGTTCCGTTGCCTTCAGCGTTCCAGCGGATGGCAGGTGGAGGCGAGGCGACGACCGGCTCGGTCGGCGGCCGCGGGTTAGCGCCCGGATGCCACTGCGGATTCGTTACCGGAACGGGGTCGGCCCCTGGCCGGTCGAGACCCGTCGGGGCGGCCGCCACCGGCGGTGTCCTCGCGAAGTTGGCCCTAGGTGCCCGCACGCCCGCCGGGCCGGCGTCGCAGGCAACTCGCAGCGCCGAGGCGAACCCCGTGCACGTTGGATAGCGGTCGCCCGGCGACTTGGCCAGCGCCCTCTGGATGACTGCGTCGACCGCGGGCGGCAGGTCGGGCCGGCGCTCGGTCAGCGGCGGCGGGGGAGCTTCCAGCTGCGCCCACAGCAGTGCCATGCTCTCGTCCCGGCGGAACGGTGGGCTCCCTGACAGCATCTCCACCGCCGTGCAGGCGAGGGCGTACTGGTCAGCGCGACCGTCCGCCGGGTGCCCTTGGATCTGCTCAGGCGAGACGTAGTCCAGCGTTCCCATGAACTGGCCGGTCGCGGTCAGTGTCGAGGCTGCCAGCGAGTGCTTGCTCAGCCCGAAGTCGGACAGGTAGACGTGATCTGCGCCGTTGGCGTCGCTCTCGGCGAGAAGTATGTTGCCGGGCTTCACGTCCCGGTGCACGAGTCCGCGAGCGTGCGCGGCATCCAGCGCGGACGCGACCTGGGCTGTGATCGCTGCGGTCCGCTCGGTGCTCAGCCTGCCCTCGCGGTCGATCAGCTTGCGCACGTCGCCGTCGGCGACGTAGCGCATCGCGATGAACAGCACGCCATCTGCCTCGCCGGCCTCGAACACCGGGATGATGTGAGGGTGATCAACGCCGGCGGCGGCCCGCGACTCGCGGATGAATCGCTGCCGGAACGCCTCGTCCTCGCCAAGGTGAGGTGCCAGCACCTTGAGCGCGACCTGGCGGCCAAGCCGCAGGTCAAGCGCCCGGTACACCACGGCCATGCCGCCACGCCCGATCGGTGCTTCGATCTGGTAGCCGGCGATCTGCTCCCCAGGAGCTAGGCCGCCGACCACGGAGCTGAAGTCCTGTGTCATGCAAGCCTCCAGCGGCGGCGCTGTTCGATGCTGCGGGGCGGACCGGGGTGCCACAGCCACCTGACCCTGCCGGAACGGAACGGGGTGGTGACAGTATCCAAGGAACGGCCTGCTCGCCGCAAACGGAGTGAGCACAGAACTACACAGCGTGTCTGGGGTCAGGCCCAGGTCGGGACGGCAAGGCCCGGGTCAGGCTGGCGTCAAGCCCAGGTCGGGCCCGCCGCCGCGCGCGGTTGGCTGGTTCACCAGGCTGTGCGCGGCCATCTGGAGGTACTCCCAGAGCTGCTCGTCCTGCGCCGGATCAAGAGCCAGCTCGTCCATCGCCGCGCGCATGTGCTTGAGCCAGAGATCCCGCTCGCGCTCGCCGATCGTGAACCGCGCGTGGCGCATCCGCAGCCTGGGATGCCCGCGCAGCTCGTTGTAGGTGGACGGCCCGCCCCAGTACTGGATCAGGAACAGCCGGAGGTGCTCTTCCGCCGGGCCGAGGTCTCGGCTGGGATAGACGGGCCTGAGCTCGGGGTCGGCCGCGACCAGCTGGTAGAACCGGTGTACCAGCCGGCGGAACGTCGGCTCGCCGCCGACCTGGTCGAACAGGCTCTCTGTCTGGCTTGTCACCCGATCCAGCCTAACCGCACCGGCGGGCTGAACGGACTACGGCTCGGGGGCCTGGCCCACGCCGCCCAGGTCAGTTCCGGCTGCCGTGCTGGGGTCGGTCGGCTGGCTGGGGTCGGTTGGCTCGGCAAGGTCGCCGGGCTCCCTGGACACCCGCGCTCTTGGCTGCCGAGCTGGCCTCGCCGACCTGGCAGGTGCCGACGGCGCGGCTTGCTCGGCCGGACCCGACTGGCGCGGGATCGAGGTCGCCAGCACGGCCATGGCCTGCTCCTGCTCGGCGCCGAGCGCCTCCATCAGCCTCTCAGTGAGCTCGCGCGTGACCGCAGGCTTGGCAAGCGGTGCCGTGCGGGCCACGACCCGGATCAAGATCGTGTTCTGGTCTACTGTCTCCACTCCCAAGACCTCGGGCTTGTCGAGGATCTCCTTGCGCCAGCGCGGCTCGCGCGCCATTCGCTCGGCCGTGCGCGCCAGCACGGCCCTGGCGGTCGCGACCGGGACGCCATAGGGCAGCGGAACGTCGACCACCGCGCGGGCCCAGCCGTGAGTCTCGTTTCCGGCTTCGCTGATGATGCCGTTGCGAACGATCCAGACAATGCCGTTGACGTCGCGCAGCCGGGTAACTCGCAGGCTGACCGCTTCGACCGTGCCGCTCACGGTGCCAGTGGAGGTGCTGACGTCGATGACGTCGCCGATGCCGTACTGGTCTTCGAGCAGGATGAATATCCCGGCGAGGAAGTCCTGCACGATGAACTGCGCGCCGAAGCCGATGGCGATCCCGAGCACCCCCGCGCTGGCCAGCACCGGGGCCAGGTTCAGCCCGAGGTCCCCGATGATGATCAGGCCGGCAATGGCGAAGATCGTGACCGACGCCGCGTTACCGAGTAGCAGGGCGATAGCGGTCGTCCGCTGACTGCGGCGCTCGCGGAACACCGCGTGCGCACGGTCAGGCCGATCGTGGCTGGCGGCAGCCCGCTCGGTCAGCTTGTTGATGAGCCTGCCAGCGGCCGCCCGCACCAGGAACGCGATGATCAGGACCAGCGCTATCCGCAGCGCGAGCCGGATCGGGCCGGCCAGGTAGACCGTCGTGATGTCAGCAGCCCGGCTGTCGTGCGAAAAGTCCCAGACGAGCCTGCATGCGATCCCCGGCGCCCGGCCGCACGCCGCCGTCAGCGTACTGCTCGCCTGGCCGCCGACAGAAAAGGCGAAATCGCGCGCAGGGAATGACGCTGTCACGCGCCCGATACTAATGAGCCAGGCCCGGCTTTCCCCGGAGCGAGCGCTGATGTCGGCGGTACCAATGAGGAATGACAGCCGATAAGGCTAAACGAGCCGCGTTGCTCAAGTTACAATGTGTTAGCAATCGCGATCCGCTCGGGGACGGAGGGCATTCACCAAACGTGACGGGGGGAGCCCGTGTCAGCGGAGCGGAGCGCGGTTCTCGCTGCGGCGAGCGGCGGGGCGCAAGAGGCTGGTGCGGCGCCTGGGTTGGTCTTCGCGGGCGGAGGGCGCCAGGAAGCCGCGATGGCCAGGCTCATCCGGGCGCGGGAGTTGGTTCTCGGCGCACGGCCCGCCGACATCGCCGCGTTGATCTCGAGCCAGTGCGGCACCAGCAAGATCCGGGCCTATCGGCTGGCGCTGGGGATTGCCCTCGCGGATGTGGTCGCCCAGGTGCGGGCGCGGTACGAGGCCGACGGGCTGCGGGTGCCCCGCTTCAGCGAGACACTGCTGTCGGCCTATGAGAGCGGGCAGAAGCGGCCGGGCGCCGAATACCTGCATTATCTGTGTGCCGCTTATCAAGCCGATCCCGTTGACCTTGGGTTCGAGCGCGCATGCCTATGCGGCGAGCCACACCGGCCGCAGCCGCCGGCACTATCGGACGCGACGCGGGCATCAGCGGCGGATCTGACCGGACCGCCTCCGGCTGACCCACCCCCGGCGCCCGAGCCTGCCTTGCCCGCGCCGGCGATCCGGCGGCCTTCCGGCCCGCTGGCGCCTCGACTCGCGGCGATCCCCGTCGCGGGCACGAACGCTGATCCGGACGTCGGCCAAGAGGACGACGATGAGCTGCGGCGGATGCTCATCGGGCAGATGACTGAGGCCGGCGGCCGCATGGATGGCAGGTTCCTCGGCGCGGTGGACCGGATCCGCCGGCGGATGGACGACGCGCTGCTGGGCGGGACCGTGTCGGCTGCGATGCTTGACACCTGGGAGCATGCGGCGGCTGCCTACGGCAGGCAGTACATGACCGTGCCGACTCT
>JASIBJ010000177.1 GCA_030045215.1 Streptosporangiaceae bacterium
GCGGTTAGTCACGGCCGACTGCTTCCCGACGGCACCGCCCGCGTCTGGCCGCCCAGGAGTGAACCGCAGTGACTAATCGAAACCGCGCGTCGCCCCTGGGAGCGCTTGACCTCAATGCCACCCGCGGCGCGGGCCTAAGGATAGCTCAGTGCAGGCGGGCGCAGCCACCGCCATGAACGTAACACCGGGCCGCTTTCACGTCGACTCACTTCTCAGCACCTACGCTGTCCCAACGCGTTGGCGATCTCAGGTACGGGCGCACTGCCTTGCGGTGGCGGTGCGGATTTTGTAAAGCGAGAGCCTCGGCAAGCCCGAGCCGCTCAAGTACGGCTTTCAGGGCTACTGGTCGCGCCGAATCACTGACGAGCACCGGCTGATCGACAAGCGGGTTGAGGATGAGATCCGGATCGCCCAGTGCCACTATCGCTAGGAGGATTAGGCGCCGTCTCCAGGACTGCGACGTTCCGCGTGACCTTCTTGAAATTGTTGTGGCGTGCAAGCGTCACCGCGGCTTCGAGTCCCACACCCTACGCAAATCCGTTTGCGGGCCGCTCGGGTCAGATAGCCGTGCTCAGTACCGACGACAGGGCGTCCAGCGCGCCTGGCACCACTGTGTAGTAGGCCCATTTGCCACGCTGGTCGCGCGTGAAGATCCCAGCGTTCACCAGGATCTTGAGGTGGTGCGAGATAGTCGGCTGGGTCAGGCCGAGCGGGTCGGTCAGCTCGCAGACGCAGGCCTCGCCGCCTTCGTGAGCGGCCACCATCGAGACCAGCCGCAGCCGGGTCGGGTCGGCCAGGGCCTTGAGGATATGCGCGAGGCCGGCCGCCTGTGTCGCGGTCAGGGGCTCGCGTAGCAAGGGCGTGCAGCACTCGTCGGCCAGCAGCGGAAGCTCGCGCCCGCGCTGGAAGGTGAGAGCAGAGCTCATTTGCTCAGTATGCGATACGCATTGACAATCGTCTATCCGTTGGCAATGCTGATTGCATCGACGACGATCTATGTGAGGAGCGACGGCGATGACTGACCAGGCCAGTACTGACCTGCGCGAGGAAGTCCGGGCCCGCTACGCCGAGGCCGCCCGTGCCGTCCTTGACCCGAGGCCAGGCGTCACCGCTCAATCCTGTGAGTGTGCCGGGGCCAGCTCGTGCTGCAGCACCGGATCGGATGCACTGGACACCGCCGACGCGTTCGGCGGGTCCTTGTATGGCGAGGGTGAGACCGATGGCCTGCCGGAAGAAGCAGTCCTCGCGAGTCTCGGCTGCGGCAACCCGCTGGCCGTCGCTGACCTCCACGAGGGCGAGAGGGTTCTGGACCTAGGCTCGGGCGGCGGGATCGACGTGCTGCTCTCCGCTCGCCGGGTCGGTCCGGCCGGATTCGCCTACGGCGTCGACATGACCGATGACATGCTCACGCTCGCGCGCGGCAACGCGGCCAAGGCGGGCGCGACCAACGTCGAGTTCCTCAAGGGCGATATCGAGGCTGTGCCGCTCCCCGACGCGGCGGTCGACGTCGTGATCTCCAACTGCGTGATCAACCTGTCCACCGACAAGCCCGCGGTGCTGGCCGAGATGTTCCGCGTCCTGGTCCCAGGCGGACGGATCGGAATCTCCGATGTCGTGGCCGAGGACCACATGACTGCGGCCGACCGGGCGGCGGCAGGCTCCTACGTGGGCTGTATCGCCGGCGCGCTGTCCCGGACTGAGTACCTCGACGGCCTGGCTGCTGCGGGTTTTGCCTACGCCTCAGTCACCTTCACCCACGAGGCCGGTCCCGGCATCCACGCGGCCGTCATCCGCGCCATCAAGCCGAGCCGGTGACCCGGAAGACCGCACCCTCATCGCCGCCAGCATCATGGGTACCTGGATCGCCTCGACCGGACTCACCCCGGTCGCCGCTACCGAACGCTGACCATGACCACTGCGTACGCCCGCCGGATGCTCGCGGAATTCACTGGCACCGGGCAGCCTGACTGACACGTACGCCGGGATTGCACCCGGCTGCGTCCCCGAATTCATCGGCGCCCAGATCGCGGGCGGCATCGCCGGAACACTACTAGCGGTAGTGCTTTACCCAGCGTCACGGAGTCAGCCGCAGCCTGGCCCTCAGGCCCAGGTCACCCCCTCGCTACGGAGACACGAGCATGCCTGACATGTCCGAGGTCCTGTTTGTCTGCACCCACAATGCCGGCCGGTCTCAAATGGCCGCCGCGCTCCTCGACCATGAAGCCGCCGGGCGCATCCGCGTGACCTCGGCCGGATCGCAACCGGCTGACCAGCTCAACCCCGCCGTGATAGAAGCCATGGCGGAACTCGGGATCGACATTTCGCGCGAGATCCCCAAGCGGCTCGCCGCCGGCCAGGTCCGGGCCGCCGACGTGGTGATCACCATGGGCTGCGGCGACGCCTGCCCGGTCTATCCTGGTAAGCGCTATGAGGAGTGGGAGCTGCCGGACCCGGCTGGCCTCGACATCTCGGCGGTGCGGGCGATACGCGACCAAATCCACCTGCGAGTGCGCGAGCTCATCGCTGATCTAGAGGCGTGATGCCGGTCCTCGTTTCGTGGAGACGATGTGCGCTAGCGGCCGGGCCGATTATGCGCGCCGGGCGCTTAGCCGGCAGACTAGGACCATGAGCGAGCAGACCAGCGCTGAAGTCCGCGACCACCCGAAGGTCGTCGTCGTCGGCCCGGACGGAGTCGCGGTTGAGGCCGACGCGGATGAGTCGCGCGAGCGGCCGGTAACCGAGATGGTGGAGCAGCCGGCCAAGGTCATGCGGGTTGGCAGCATGATCCGTCAGCTGCTCGAGGAGGTCAAGGCCGCCCCGCTTGACGAGAAGAGCCGGGCTCGGCTGAAGGAAATCCACACCAGCTCGATCAAGGAGCTGGAAGACGGGCTCGCGCCCGAACTCGTCGAGGAGCTGGAACGGCTGTCGCTGCCGTTCGCCGAGGACGAGGTGCCGAGCGCAGCCGAGCTCAGGGTCGCCCAGGCCCAGCTCGTCGGCTGGCTGGAGGGCCTGTTCCATGGCATCCAGACCACCTTGTTCGCCCAGCAGATGGCTGCGCGGGCTCAGCTGGAACAGATGCGCCGAGCGCTCCCGCCGGGCATGATGCCGACCATGCAGCCGAACGCCGGGCCTGAGGGCGGCGAGGAGCCGCAGCACCTGCGCGCATCCGGTCCCTACCTCTAGGCACCAACCGCAAGGTGCGCCTGCAAGCGCTACCGGCGAGCAGCGCAGCCGGCTAGTCGGGCGTCCGGCCTGCCCTGATGCCCGCAAGCCAGGCCGCGGCCTCCTCGAAGTCGGCGTCCGACTTGGCGCTGCCGGGGGCGGGCCGGACCGGGCCGCTGGTAACCGCTTCAGCCTGCGGATAGCTGCCGAGGAAGCGGACATCGCTGCAGACGCGGTGCAGGCCCATCAGCGCCTCGCCCACGCGAGCCTGGGCGACGTGGCCTTCGCAGTCGATGAAGAAGCAATACCTGCCGATGCCATCGCCGGTCGGGCGTGACTCGATCCGCGTCAGGTTCACGGTGCGGACTGCGAATTGCCCGAGTATGTCCATGAGGGCACCGGGGTGATCATCGGCTAGGAACGCGACCACGGACGTTCGGTCGGCTCCGGTCGGGGCGTCCGGAGGGCCCGGCCGGCGAACGGCGACGAACCTGGTCACGGCGTCGTCCCGGTCGTGCACGTCGGTCGCCAGCGCCACCAGGCCGTAGAGCTCAGCGGCGAATACCCCGGCCAGGGCCGCGTCAAGCTGGCCTTCTGCGACCTGCCTGGCCGCGTCGGAGTTCGAGGCGGCAGGCAGCCACTCGGCATGCGGCAAGTTGGCGCTCAGCCAGTTCCGGCACTGCGGCTGCGCGACCGGGTGTCCGCCAACTCGCTTGATCCGGGCCAGGTCGGTTCCGGGCCTGGTCAGCAGCGCGAACTCCACCGGCACCAGCACCTCGGCGCAGATCACCAGCTCGCTACCGACAGCGAGCTCGTCCAGTGTCGCGGTGACCGCGCCTTCGACCGAGCTCTCGATCGGCACCACACCCTGCTCGGCCGCGCCCGACCGGACGGCCTCAAGTGCCGCCTGGATGCTCGGGCAGTCAAGCGCGTCCGGCATCTTGTCGGCCGGCCCGGTGCGTGCATGGAGCGCGCGGACGGCCGCCTCGGTGAACGTACCGCGCGGGCCAAGGTAGGAGTACTGGTAAGTCATCACGTCATGATCGCATCGCCTGGGGGGCCCGCGCAGGCAGCACCGCCCGGATCAGCAGTACCAGGCAAACCAGCAGCACCACCGGCGTAACGCCTTCGCGCACCGCGGTCTGCAGCCAGCTCAGGCCGCCGGGCAGTGCGGTACCGGTCGCGGCTAGGTACCCGAGCGCCAGCGCGGACGTCCTGGCCAGCAGCAGCCAGTCCAACTCTGACCACGCCACCAGTGCAAGCAGCGGCCAGGCGAGCGAGTCGTACCAGGGCAGCACATAGGGCCAGGCGAAGAGCCAGGCGATGGCGAACGCTGCGGCGCACATGACGGCAAGGTCACGGAGGGGAACGGGGCTGTCAGCGGCCAGTCCGCTCAGCTGCCGATTGCCGCCCGGCGCCAGCAGGGCGCGCCCCGACCTGGTCGGGCGCCCGGCCACCTGGCGTAGCAGCAGGATCAGCAGGACGGCCGCCAGAGCGATCGCGGCAGCTTTGACCGCGTCCTCAGCTGCGCCAGCGCCCAGACCGAGCCCCAGCAACGCTCGCACCGCCCGCCAGGGTGAGGCGAATGAGGTCATGCTGCCGGCCTTCAGGCTAGGGCTCAGCGAGCTCAGGCCCCAGGCTGCCAGCGCGACGGCAGCAACCGCGGCGAAGCCTGCGGCCAGGCCGCCCGCGGCTGCGAGCAGCCGTGCCCGCTCAGGGCTCGCCCGCAGCGGGTCGCGCTGCTTCCTGAGGTTCCAGGCCAGCGCGCACGCTGTGGCCAGTCCGGCTCCAGCCAGCACCATTGAGATCTTTACCGCGAAACCCAGCCCAACTAGCGCGCCGGCGCACGCGGCCGGCAACACGGCCCTGGCCCAGCCGGGCCCGGCGAGCGAGCAGAAGGAGAACGCAGCCAGCGCCGCGATCACGAAGACGAGCGCCTGGCTGTCGATGTGCTCGCCGGCCACGACGACCAGTAGCAGGAGCGGGTTAGCCGTCCACAGCAGCGCAGCCCGCACCTGGCGGGCGCGGTCACCGCGGGCCATCCAGTGCAGGAGCAAGCCCGTGACCGCGAACGCGACGACGTTGAGTACGGACAGCACGAACACGGTCAGCCGCACCGACGTGCCGCCGATCCGGGAGGCAAGCGCTTGCCCGGCCGTGGCCAGCGCCCCGTACACCGACGGGCTGGTCTGGAACTGCCGGACGGCGCGGCCGACGGGATCACCGAGCCTGGCGAGCGCCGCCGGGGTCATGGTGTACGGGTCCCGGCCGAGAGCGGCTATCCGGCCATAGGCGGCGTAGCTGAGATGGTCAGAGGAGCCGAACGGCGGCACCAACGCCAGCGCCGCCGCCGCCAGGACGCCGAGGGCAAGCAGCACCCTGGGCGACAGCATCCAGCCGAGCCTGGCCGCCCGCATGCTCAGCCCCAAGCCGACGGTGCCGGCGGCAATCGCGGCGATTGACAGCGCGACCACCAGGTACGGGGATGGATGCACGGAGAATGACCACGGAGGCTGGCCGGAAGAGCCCGGCAGGACGGGCTCGACTAGAGACGGGCCGAGCACCGCGACCGTGAAGGTCAGCACCACGCTCACGCCGGATAGAGCCAGCCCCGCGCCGGCCCGACGTCGCTGCGTTGCGGCCTGCGCGCCCGGCCGCGCGGCGATGGCCGGCCTGGCCACCCGGTTACCTGTCAGCCGGGCCGACCTTGCTGGCCCGTTGCGCGGCCCGGCCCTTGCGCATCCGCCAGGTGCCGGGCTCGCGGACGGCGATCGCCCTGACAACATCGCGCAATTGGCGCAGCCGATGTAGCTGCGACCGCCAATCGGTCCCGGTCGCCCGATGTGAGAGCGGCACCTCAACCTCGGTGATCCGCATGCCCTTACGCCACAGGTCGATCGTCATGCCGGTCTCGACGCCCCAGCCGGGTGCGAGCGGAAGCGCGGCAGCGAACGCAGACCTGGTCAGGCAGCGCTGCCCGTTCAACGGCTGGACCGGCCGCCAGCCGGTGGCCCGCTCGATCCCCGCCCCTGCGGTCGCGGTGACGAAGCCAAATCCGCCGAGCCGGATCCTGTCCTTGAAGATGGCGATAGTCACGTCGGCGGCCCCGTTCCTGACCGGCTCGGCCAGCGGCCCGGCCTCCGCCGCACTGGCCCCGAGATCCGCATCGAGAAACAGCAGATGCCGAGGCGCGGACCCTGGATCGGCCAGCTCACCCGACTCGACCAGCCTGACCGCCTCCGCGCCAGTCTCCATCGCGGCCGCCTTACCCCGGGTACGGGCGTGCCGCACTACATGCGCGCCCGCGCTGGCCGCCTTGCCGGCCGTGTCATCATCGGAGCCGTCATCGACGACCACGACAAGATCCACCCCCGCGAGCCCACGGGCGCCGGCCACGGTAGCGCCGATCCGGTCGGCCTCGTTCTTCGCGGGGATGATGACAGCGACATCGCCTGACGGCATAGTGGCGATGCTACTGCGGACGGCCAGCTGAGCTGTGCAGCCTAGGGGATCGACCCCCGAATCCCGCCGCGGTGCATCGTCGGGGGACGACTCCCCGAATCCTCCCGCGGTGCCTACGTACCCGGAAGCGGCGCCGGCTCCTCCACGACGGTGAAGACCGACTCAAGCCCCGTCACCTGCAGCACCTTCCTGGTGGCCGATCCAGGGCTAGCGAGCTGCAACTCGCCGCCACGCTCGATAGCGTGCCGGTGAGCCGCCAGCAGGACGTTAATACCGGTCGAGTCGCAGAAGTCGACGCCGGACATGTCGACGATCAGCTTGACCTGGCCAGGAGCTAGCGCCGACATGAGCCGAGACTGCAATGTCGGCGCGGTATAAAGATCGATCTCACCCAGTACCGACATGATGGTGTGATCGCCTTGAGAGCGAGTCGTGACCTTTAGCTCCACGTCGGGCACACTACCTGGTCCGCGACGATCTCGGCTAGATGGCGGCCCTGCACGCCCTAATGGACCGTTTCTGGCCGGATCAGGCCATCTGAATCGCTCAAATCAGCCGATAGGGGAATCCCGCTCTGTTCCGGGCGCCGGCGAGAAGGAGGCCCCACGAGGCCGCGGAAGCCCGCGGTGGCACATCCAGGCGGCGCAGGCGCGCTCACCCGTGCTGACAACGGCCGCCAGTTGCACGTACCGTGTACGTATGCTTCGCCTCCTGATGCTGATCGCGGCAGCGATCGTTGTTATCTGGGTAGCCCTCATAGTGATCCACTTCATTATGTGGCTGTTCCTGATCGGCGTGATCATCTTCGTGGTAGCCCTCGCGCTCGGCGTCTTCCGGGTCGGCCGTCGGTCGGCTCGCCGCAGCAACAGATAGGCACGCCACTCTCAGCTGGCCGAGGCCAGCCCTACCGCTTTGCCATGCCTGTCGTTGGCTCTGGTCCCGTGGCCGGGCGGGGTCGCCGGGCGCCGGAGCCGGACTTTCAGCTATGGTCGGCGGCGATCCCGGCAACTGCGGGGACCCGGGGCTCGGGCCATGCGGGCATCGGTCCCGTCACCTCGTCGACACCCGTCGGCACGAGTGTCTCCCTGAACAGGGATCGCGACACGTCCTCATATCCGTCGCGCGAGAGCTGATCGTCCCGCGATGCGACCGGATCACGGCTGATTGAGCAGGACATGCACCGGGGGCCGCCTCGCAGGCTGACAAGCTCGCTGCCAGGCACCCGGATGACCTGGATGCCGGCCTCCTCGAGGCGGGCGTTGGTCAGCGAGTTCCGCTCGTGGGAAATGGCCAGCCGGGGTGCGACGGCCAGCACGTTGCCGCCGTCGTCCCACTGGTCGCGGAAGCCGTCCGGCTCGGTACCGGTGTCGATTACGCGCAGCCGCGTGATCCCCATCGCCTGGGCGGCCGCCTCCAGGAAGGGCCGGGCCCTGGAAACTCGCATGCCGTCGGGCCTGGCCGTGATCGCGTGAGCGGTCAGGGTGTAGGCCACGGCAGGATGCATGACGACCGCGTCATGGTCGACGATGGCGCAGACCGTATCCAGGTAGCCAGCAGCACCCTGCTGGCTCATCGGCACCGCCAGTACGCAGTGCGCCAGTCCTGCCTCGAATAGGTGGCGGGCCAGGCGCTCAGTGCCCGCTGGCGTGGTGCGCTCGCCGACACCTACCGCGATCACTCCGGGAGCCAGCAGCAAGACGTCGCCGCCGTCAAGGTGCTCGAGCTCGGGTCGGTAGAGCCATTTCGTGCCCGCGAACCGCGGATGATTTCGGTAAACGACGCCAGCCAGGCCCGCCTCACGCCGACGTGGCTCGGCGGCTGGGCTCGCCACCGCCACGCGGTCGCCTATCCACAGGCTTGAGTCCCTGGTGAAGATCAGGTTGGGCAGCGGATCGAGGACGAAGTCGTGGCGGTCGAGCAGTTCGAACACCACGCCGTGGCCGAGCTTCAGCTCGTGCGGGGTCAGCCCTGCGATCAGCACCTGCGCGAGCGCCTCCGGTCCGAGGGCTTCCAGATGTTCTCGCAGCTGGCTCCTCAGCTCGTCACCGAGCCCGGCGTCAGCCACGGTCAGGCCGATCGCCTCGTCCCTGGCTGCCTGATATTCCAGCGAGTCCTGCAGCAGCTCGGTCAGGTACAGGACCTCGACGCCCTGATCGCGCAGGGCCTGGCAGAACAGATCGTGCTCCTGCCTGGCCCGGCTCACCCAGGGCAAGGTGCGCAGGAGCAGGCGCTCTCGATGCCGGGGAGTCATCCGCTGCAGTTCGAGCCCTGGCCTGTGGACCAGCACCGTCCGCAGGTGCCCGGCCTCACTATCCGCGCCCCTCGTGTGACCCACATTCCCCCCTGCTGGCACCATCGCCCCGGCGGGCGCCGCCGCTGCCGCCGGCGGGCCTGGCCCCTGCAGACCGCTGGCCTCGCCCGTACCGTACGAATGCCGGCCGATCCAATCCCAGGGGGCACGCGCCTTCAGGGAGTATCACCAGTTGATGCCGGAGTACGCACCACGAGTAGGTAAAAGCCAGGCAGCTAACCAGCCGGAGAGCCGACCCGCTCGGCCCGGTTCCGGCTGGCGGGTGCCGCGAGCACTGCCCAGACCGTAAGACCCGTGTCGTCCGCGCGCACGCCCCACCGGCGGGACAGGTAATCCACGATGTCCAGGCCCCGGCCGCCCAGGGCAGATACCGACGCGTGCGTGGGCTGCGGCCTGGTAGGCGAGCCGCCGTCGCTCACCGCCACCTCGACCAAGCCGTCGTCTACTGCCCAGACAACCTGCAGGCTAGCGCCG
>JASIBJ010000178.1 GCA_030045215.1 Streptosporangiaceae bacterium
TCCCGTCCAACCGCCCGGGCCGGCGACTGCTGGCGCTCCGGCAGCCGGTCGGCGTGGTGGCGGCGATCACGCCGTGGAACTTCCCGGCGCTGATGATCGCGCGTAAGGTCGCGCCCGCGATCGCGGCCGGCTGCTCCGTCGTGCTCAAGCCCGCGAGCGAGACCCCGCTGAGCGCGCTGGCGCTGGCCGAACTGGGCCTCCGCGCCGGCCTGCCGGCCGGCGTGCTGAACGTCGTGCACGGCGACCCGGTCACGGTCGGCTCCGTCCTCACCGGGGAGCCCGCGGTCCGGATGCTGACGTTCACCGGCTCCACCGACGTCGGCCGGCTGCTCATGGCCCAGTGCGCCCCCACGGTCAAGCGGATGGGACTTGAGCTGGGCGGGAACGCCCCGTTCGTCGTGTTCGATGACGCCGACATCGCGGCCGCCGTGGCCGGCGCCATCGACTCGAAGTTCCGCAACGCCGGCCAGACGTGCGTGTGCGCCAACCGCATCCTCGTCCAGGACGCCGTCTACGAGGAGTTCGCGGACGCCTACGTCAAGGCGGCCAGCACGCTGACCGTCGGCCACGGACTCGGCGACGGCGTGACAATTGGCCCCCTCATCACCGACGAGGCCGTCGCCAAGGTCGAGCGGCACATCGCCGACGCGCTGGCGGGCGGGGCCGAGCTGCGCTACGGCGGGGCCAGGCATGAGCTCGGCGGCACGTTCTTCACCCCGACCGTGCTGACCGGAGCCACCCAGGAGATGGAGATCGCGACCGCCGAGACCTTCGGCCCCGCGGCGCCGATCCTTCGCTTCGGCACTGAGGACGAAGCGCTGGCGCTGGCCAACGCGACCGAGTCCGGACTGTCGGCGTACTTCTACACGCGCGACGCGGGCCGGATGGCCCGTTTCGGCGAGGGCCTGGAATTCGGCGTCGTCGGTGTCAACACCGGCGCGATCTCCTACGAGGGAGCGCCGTTCGGCGGCATGAAGCAGTCCGGGATCGGCCGCGAGGGCTCGCACCACGGGATGGACGAGTTCCTTGAGCTGAAGTACCTCTGCGTGGACGGCCTCGGGTGACGCCGGCGATCCGGATCGGCGCCAAGGTACCCAACAGCGGGCCGCTGCCGGCCGAGCGCGGTATCGGCGCGATGGCGGCCGAACTCGAGGAAGCCGGGTTCGACTCGCTGTGGGTGAGCGATCACGTGATCATGCCCGCGGTCGTCTCCTCGTGGTACCCGTTCGCCGCCGATGGGAAGGTGACCTGGCCGACCGACGCCCCCTACATCGACGCGATGATCGCGCTGATGGCCATCGCGGCGGCGACGGAGCGGGCGCGCATCGGCACGGCGGTGCTGGTGCTGCCGCTGCGCCAGCCGGTGGTGCTGGCCAAGCAGGCGGCGTCTGTCGACGTGCTGAGCGGCGGGCGGCTGGAACTCGGGGTCGGCGCGGGCTGGCTGGCCGAGGAGTTCGCGGCGCTGGACATGCCATTCCGTGACCGGGGCGAGCGGCTCACCGAGTGGATTGGCCTCCTGCGAGCGGTGTGGACGGGACAGCCTCCGGCCGTGTCGGGCGCGCACTATTCACTGCCCGGCGGCCTGCATTCCGGCCCGGCGCCGGCGCACCGGATACCGCTGCTGATGGGCGGGCACTCGGCGGCGGCGCTGACCCGGGCCGGAGCCCTGGGCGACGGCTGGCTCGCCCAGCAGTCGGCGGCGGAGTTCGATCCGCCCGCGCTTGCCGCCGGGATAGCGGAGCTGCGCCAGGCGGCAGCGGCGGCGGGCCGTGATCCAGCCGGGCTGCGGGCCGTGCTGCGGATCGTGGACTCGGCCGGGCAGGCCGAGCAAGTCGCGGCGGCGCTCCCGGCGCTTTCCGCCGCCGGGGTCACCGAGATCATCGTGGACATGGACTGGTCGGTGCCAGGATCGGCGGCGGCAGTGTGCCGCCTGCTCCGCGCACGCTGCTAGGCGCCGGGGTGCGAACTGGCCGCCGCCTTAGCGGACGTACGCGGCGCCGTTGATATCCAACGTGGCCCCGGACAGGTGACGGCAGGTCCCGCTGGCGAGGAACGCGATCAGCTCGCCGACCTCCGCGGGCGGCACCATGTCGCCGAGCGGGAGGATCTTGCGTACGGCCTCCTCGCCGCCGCGGAACGTCGCCGATATCTCCGTGAGCGGCGTGCGGACGAGCCCCGGCGCGACCACATACGCCAGCACGCCGTCGGCCGCATGCACCCTGGCGACCGTCTGGGTCACCGCCTTGATCGCTGCCTTGGTCGCCGCGTACGCGCTGAGCTGCGGTATCGCCGATCCCTGCTGACCCGACCAGCTGGACAGCGTGATGATCACGCCGCCGCCGGCGGACCGGTAGTGGCGCACCGCGTCGCGGATCAGGCTGGCCGGCTCGACGACGTTGACCTGCAGGATCTGGGCCCAGGCTGCGTCCCACTCATCGTCCGTGGCGTCGATCGGGTTGTCCGGCATGATCGCCGCGTTGTTGACCAGGACATCGATGCGCCCGCGCCAGGCCAGCGCCTGCGACCACAGGTCGCGCGCCGCGCCCGGCCGGCGGAAGTCCGCGCCCAGCAGCAGCCTGCGGTCGGCCGGGATCTCGCTGGTCGCGCGCTCGGCGGCAGCGCCGTCGCCGGCGTAGTGCGCGATGACGGCCGCGCCGGCCGCGCCGAGGATCCGGGCGGTCACCGAGCCGATACCGCCGGATGCACCAGTGAGCAGGATGGTCTTGCCGGACAGGTCGGTCACTGCCGCTCCCTGAGTTGCCGGATGCG
>JASIBJ010000179.1 GCA_030045215.1 Streptosporangiaceae bacterium
ACGCTGGCCAGCGCGAGGGCGGAGCGCGATCGTCAGGACCGGGCCGGGGCGGTGCTTGACCAGGTCATGCTCGTCGCGCGCAGCGCCATCACGGCGGCCGAGGACTTCATCACCACGCGGCGCGGCGGCGTGGGCGCGACCGCGAGGACGCGACTGGCCGAGGCGCGCCGACATTTCCAGCAGGCGATCGCGTCCGCGCAGGACAACGCCGAGGCTGCGCTAAGCGAAGCGCAGCACGCCAGCGCGCTGGCCGAGGAGGCCGGGGCGCTCGCCCAGCAGGACGTCGCGCAGTTCAGTGCGGGCCAGCAGGGCCAGGTCGCCACGAGCGGCGGCGCCCGCGATTTCGGCGGCGCAATCCTAGGCGGGATCCTGATCGACTCGGTCCCCGGCCCCGGCCGCGGTGGGCCTGGCGGAGGCGGCTTCCGGCTGGGGGGGTTCGGCACGCCGGGCAGCTTCGGCGGCATCGGCACCAGGCGCAGGCACAACATCGGCGGCATGTTCTAGACCGCCTCGCAGCACACCAACAGGGCAGGCGATTTCACAGCAGGGCATCGCCGGAAGGGTCATGCGGCTGGCCAAGCCACCATCAACGCCGGCGCCGCTACCGGTCAGGGCTAGCGAGCCGGGGCGACTGACCGTCCTCGGGGTACTCCGTCTCCGGCCAGGCGGTCCAGCGGAGCGCTCAGTTCACGCACGGAATGCCGTTCTGCGCGCTGACCGCGCCGCCCTGCGGACCGCTCGTCGGGATGACGGAGCTCATACTCGGGCTGTGCGTCGCCGTCGGCGCGGTCTCAGCCGCGTCACTGGCGGCGAGGCTTGCCGGGAAGGTCGCGGTCGTGCCGAGCAGGATCTCGACCTGACCGGGCTGCACCGCGGCGGCGGGCACGGCCATGACGCCGAACATGGCGCCAATCTTCCTGGCGCTTGCGGACGCGCCCGCGCCATACAGGACGCTCGTGGTCGCTCTTAGGCCCGTGTTCCCGACCTTGCCCGCCGCGAAGCCCGTCCGCTGGAGCGCCGTCGAGATGCGCCTGGCCAGCCCCGTCGTCTCACCGCCATTGAGGACGTTGACGGTGGTCTTTTTGCCAAGAGCGGCGTGGTGCGCAGGGCCGGAGGACGTCGTGGTGGCGGCGAACGCCGCGCGCACGATCTCCTTGATGTAGGCCGGGTCGACGACGTTGGCGTCCTGTCCATCGATCGTTTGGTATCCGGCGATCGGCAGTGTGCGGAAAACGAGGTTGGCGCTTGTAAGGTCACGCATCTGGGCCGCGAAGTCCAGCAGGTTCCACCCCGCATCAGTGATGACGTATTGCTTGGCGACCGTTATCAGGGCCTGCACCTTCGTCAGGTCGTCGAGCACGCCATCGGTTTGCAGTTCATGCATCACCGAGTCGAGAAAGGCCTGCTGGCGATGTGTCCGGTCCAGATCACCGTTGGGCAGGCCATCGCGCTGCCGCACAAAGGCCAGCGCTTGCGAGGCGTCAAGGTGCTGATAACCGGCGTGGAAGTTCGCACCGGAGTTCTGGTCGTGGACCGCGTGCTTGAGGCAGACCTCGACGCCACCGAGCACCTCGGCCAGCTCGTAGAACCCGTACAGGTTCACGGCGGCGAAGTGATCAATATGAACCCCGGTCAACTGCTCCACAGTGGCGACGGCTGCGGCCTGGCCGGCCTCGTTACCCAAGAACGCCAGACGATCCTGGCTGATGTGCGGGTCGCTGGCCTCGATCTGCTGTTCCCGGTAATACAGGCTCACGCCATACGCCTGATCGATCTTTCCCTGCTGCTCCGGGCCAACCGTGTCAGCAAACTGAACCCAGTCGTCCCGCGGAATAGAGAAACCGACTGCCTTCTTACCGCCTGCCGGTATGTGGATCAGGATAAGGGTGTTGGTGTCATTTCCGCCGACACCGGCGGCAACGGCCGCTGCGCTGCCCGCGTGGAGCTGATCTAGAATGCTGGGCGGCAGGATATCACCATTCCAGTACCTTCGGCTTTCTATGCCCATCAGCAAGATATTCTGCGTGCCAATAGAGGGACCACTGATAATGGCATTCGAGCCGCCGATACCACCCAGTTCGCGTACCGCGACATAGGCGAAGCCGCTGGCTACCAAGACGACCAGCGACAGCACGCAGTTCAGGAAATACCCGGTGCCGCCCGCTATTCGGCGTGGTCTGGACCAGCCGATCTGGACTCGCATGCCCCCTTCTGGCCTCCGAACCCCAGCGGCACGCCGGGCGGCAGCGGCGCGGTCTTCACGCGTAGTCGGGTCATTCTGTGGCCCGCTCATCGATTCCCCCGTGCTCGGTCATCACATTGCAAGAAACGTTACCTGCAGGAGTTTCGGCAAACCACAACCGCTAGCCTAAAGAGATGGCGGCGCCGCAAGCAGACAATGAGGAGCCGCGCGAAGGGGATCGCCTGAATCCCGGAACTGGTCCCGCATCGCCGGGACCGGGCCAGCCAAGCCCGGCTCAGGGCCAGCGCCCGGTTTCGGGAGAACGCACCTCCCAAGGCCCACCTCACGGATCAAGCCCCGCCGCACAGTCACGGTCAGCCCAGGAATCTCCGCCGCCGAGGGGGTCAAGCTCGAGTCAGCGGCCGGAGTCGCAGCAGTCACGTCGGGCGCAGGAGCCACCGAAGCGGCCCCAGTCACCGCGTCCGGCCGATGCGTCAGGCCTGCCGCCACGACGAGAACGGACGTCGTCGAGCATGTCAGCCGACTGGCGCAAGCCGGGCCAATCACCCGGCCAGGCAGAGGCCCAGCGCGCGTGGGGCTCCCGCCCGGGTCGGCTCGGCCCGATCACCGTGGCCTTCGGGGCACTAGCGGGCGGCCTGCTGACGGTAATGGCGGGTTCGGAGCCCGGCTGGCTCCTCGGCCTATTCGTCGTCGCCGCGACCGCAGCCGGAACGTCGGCCGTTCGCCGGACATCGGCGTACCTCGTTATCCCCGTGCCTGCACTGGCCTATTTCGTGGCGGCCATCATCGCCGGGCTGATCCATGACCGGGGTGTTGATACCTCACGAGCGATCCTGCTCGTCAACGCCGTGCAGTGGGTCGCCAACGGCTTCG